>DKOI01000093.1 GCA_002469885.1 Legionellales bacterium UBA7366
GGCCTTTACCACCATCAATTAAAACAATATCAGGCAATAAGACCTCATTCGTTTTTACTTTTTTATAGCGCCTACGCAAAACATCCTTCATTGCAGCATAATCATCACTTTTTGTAATACCTTCAATATTAAACCGTCTGTAATCTGACTTTTTGGGCCCCTCACCATCAAATACAACACAGGAGGCCACCGTGAAATCTCCAGAGGTATGACTAATGTCAAAACATTCAATGCGCGTAGGATTACTGGGTAAGTCTAACGCAAGACGCAAGGCATCAAGACGCTTACCGTAATGACCTTGCTCAGTTAGCGCCCTGCCTAAGCTCTCCTTTGCATTCTGAGCCGCCATGGATAACCATGCCGCCCGCTCACCGGTTACGCGCTGACTAATCGCCACTTTGCGCGACTGCTTTTTTGCTAACAGCTGAGCCAGTAAGATTTGATCTTCCAAGGGGTGCGAGGTGATAATGCGACCTGGAATGAAATGCTCATGCTTGCTGGATAAATAATACTGCGAAATAAACGCGTTTAACACTTCTGCATCAGTTGAGTTTTTCGGGACTCGGGGGAAGTAATTTTCATTCGAATGTAAACGGCCTTTTCGAACACTAAACAAATGCACGCATGCCAAAACACCGTTGCGTGCAACAGCGAACACATCCGCTTCACCTTTTAAGTTTGTGACAGACTGCTGCTCTTGGATTTTGCGCAAACGCACGATTTTATCACGATAAATAGCCGATGTTTCATAATGCTGTTTTTCTGTTGCTTTATCCATTAGCGATGTCAATACATCGATAACTTGCGAATCCTTACCTTTTAAAAAAAGCTTCGCATGATTCAAATCATCTGAATACGCTTCTTTTGATATCTTTTTAACGCACGGCGCACTGCAGCGGTCAATTTGATGCTGCAAACAAGGCCTGAGACGGTTGGCAAAAAAAGAGTTCGCGCACTGCCTTACAGGAAATAATTTTTGAAGGAGGTTTAAGGTTTCTCTCACTGCAGTGGTGCTTGGAAAAGGGCCGAAATACTCCCCTTTTTCTCTTCTTGCACCACGATGAAAAACAATACGAGGGTACACATCTTGAGAAACAAAAATATAGGGGTAACTTTTATCATCTCGCATCAAAATATTGTAGCGAGGCTTCTTTTCTTTAATGAGAGTACACTCTAGCAAGAGCGCTTCGTTTTCAGTTTGGGTTATAATAACCTCGACATTAACAACGTGAGACATCAGCGCCGCTGTTTTAGGGTTATCGAGTTTTTCTTTGAAATAATGAGAGACGCGTTTTCTCAGATTGCGCGCCTTACCAACGTAAAGTACGCAACCCTCTTTATCTAACATTTGATAAACGCCCGGGCGCTCAGTCAGCTGTTTTAAAAAAACAGCGCTATCAAATGCGTTATGCTTCTGATTCGGTTTCTTCACCATCTACAACCAACGATGGATCAACCTCAACCAAGCCTAGTCTAATTGCTAAATGTGTCAATTCAACATCTGTTTTAGCGTTTAATTTTTCGAATAGTCTATAACGATAACTGTTAATCGTTTTAGGGCTCAAACAAAGCTCATCTGAAATGTCTTGAACTTTTTGACCTTTAGTTATCATCATCATAACCTGCAACTCGCGATCTGATAATCGCTCAACAGGAGATTCTTTTTTACCAGAATATACAGTGATAGCTAATTTTTGCGCAACCTCAGGACTCATATAACGTTGGCCTGAATACGCTGAACGAATTGCTTGGATCATTTCGTCCGAACCGCAATTTTTAGTCAAATAACCCGCAGCACCAGCCTTCATAAAGCGCGCTGGAAACGGATCATTGTTGTGTGCAGTTAAAATAATAATTTTCAAATCAGGATTAAATCTAAGCATACGACGAGTTGCCTCAAACCCTCCGTAACCTGGTGGCATTTCAATATCCATTAAAACCACATCCGTGTTATTTGATCGAACAAACTTAACGGCTTCCTCGCCGCTCGCCGCCTCTCCAACGACTTTCATAGCTGTTTGTTCTGCGAGTAATTTCTTAATACCGTTTCTAACCATTTTATGGTCATCAACGACTAAGATATTTATCACTGGATTTGCCATTGATTAACTCCCAAAGTCCCTGTTAATTCGGAGAGAGAGGGATTCGAACCCCCGGACCCTTTCGGGTCAACGGTTTTCAAGACCGCCGCTTTAAGCCACTCAGCCATCTCTCCATCAAGATCAGGAATACAGCATACCTCAAAGTGTGAGTATTGCAAACCACAATTAGTAAATTACGCATTGAAATATTAAAATAAGTCACAATATGTTAGAGTATAGGTTGAATTGTGTATATATCCAACTCATTGATAACATTAAGGAGCCACCATGCATCAACGTGAAAGTAGTTTGACCAGCAAAAAAGAATCAATTCTGAGCACACACGCCGTATTGAGAAACACCTACCTATTACTCAGCCTCACGCTAATTTTTAGTGGAGCAATTGCGTACTTTGCAATGGTAACAAACGCACAACCCGTTCAACCCATACTATTCTTAGTGGGCGCATTCGGTTTAATGTTTTTAACGCAAGCGACCAGCAAAACCTCATGGGGATTGCTCTCTGTCTTCCTGTTTACAGGCTTTATGGGGTATACGCTTGGACCTATCCTGAACATGTATTTGCACGCCTACGCTAATGGTGCGCAATTAATATCAACTGCCCTTGGTGCAACAGGTGTCATCTTCCTAGGTTTATCAGCATACACCGTAACCACCAAGAAAGATTTCAGCTACATGGGCGGCTTCATGGTTGTCTTTGGACTCACGTTAATGATTGGTGTTTTTCTATCCTTCTTCATCCCTGCTATCAGCATATTCATCTCTATGGCATTCGTATTATTTGCCTCAGCAATGATTATGTTTCAAACAAGCATGATTATAAACGGCGGTGAAAGAAACTACATTATGGCAACCGTGAGCTTATATGTTTCTATATATAACTTGTTCTTAAGCCTACTCCGCATCCTCTCTGCATTTAGCGGCCGTAATTAAGCATCACCCCTCTTTCCCGCATCACGCTTTTGCGCGCGGGAAAGAGGCCATCGAAATAATATAAAGGACTGACATGTCAACATTTGAAACCATTGCTTTTGCAATTTTTGCAGGATTTTTTGTTTGGTTACTGATTCGCTACGTTCGAAAAAATCCAACCATGCTTACCATGGCAAACTTTAGCAAAACCGCACGCTCACTGGCATTTTTGGCAATCTTACTGATATTAGTTGTTTGGTTCTGCGTAGTGTCACTCAACAGCTAATCCCACAGGGATACACCGGACTCTTTGACGATCGCATCGAGCTTTACCTGGTGATCCTTTAATTCATCCCCCGTGGCATAAAGCACTTTCAAACCAGAGGCCCCCAGCACTAGCGCAGCCTCTTCTGTTGAATCTTGAGCGCTACTGCTATCTGAGCTGCCTTCACCAAACAACTGGGTTTGACCACCCGTCATAAAAACATAAACATCAGCGAGCAACTCAGCATCTAGCAACGCGCCATGAAAATCACGGCCTGAGTTATCGACACTGTAACGACGGCAAAGCGCATCTAAGCTATTACGCTGACCGGGATGCAGCTGCTTGGCTAATACCAATGTATCTAGGATCTGGCAATGAAGCTCAAGCTTACGCCAAGGACTACTACACAACATCAGCTCATAATTCATAAAACCAACGTCAAACGCAGCATTATGCGCTATAAGTTCTGCTCCCTCGAAATATTTCATCAAGTCTTCAACGATCTCGGAAAAGCGAGGCTTGTCTGTTAGAAATTCATTGGTAATACCGTGAACATCAATCGCTCCCTTATCAATAACACGATCGGGATTAATGTATTCATGAAAGGTGTTACCCGTTAAGCGCCTATCAATCAGCTCAACCGCACCAATCTCAATAATTCGATGCCCATCACGTGTTTCAAGGCCCGTTGTCTCAGTATCAAATACAATTTGTCTCATGCTAACATCTCATCTATCGCTTCATTGGCCAACTCATCAGCACGCTCATTTTCAGGGTGACCGCTATGCCCCTTCACCCAATGCCATTCAACACTGTGCGAAGCAACCTCTTCATCAAGCGCAAGCCATAAATCTTTATTCTTAACCGGTTTCTTTGCCGCTGTCATCCAACCACGTCGCTTCCAGCCAGCAATCCATTCGGTTATTCCTTTTCGGACATATTGCGAATCGGTTGTTAATTCAATCTCACAAGGCTCTTTAATCGAACGTATTGCTTCAATCGCTGCGAGCAACTCCATGCGATTGTTCGTTGTGTTTGACTCGGATCCTTTTAGCGTTTTTTCATTCCCCTCGTAAACAAGCAATGCGCCCCAACCACCTGGACCGGGGTTTCCACGACAAGCGCCATCGGTATACACTTTAATTTTCTTCAAAATTTTCACACTCCACTTTTGTTCGCGGCATAGGGGCAACTTTATCAGCCGCCTTAATGTCACTGTATTTTTCTTTCCAAGAGACCTTGATAGGCGTCACACCTGTTGATTGCTTTTTGGCATGCAGTATATAAGCACCGCCAAACCAAGGGCAGATTTTTTTAACACCACTAAAAATCCAATTGATGCACCTAGTTATTGCCCTCCCATCATCAGGCAAACAATACGCGCCTGTTTTTTGGGATACAATACGATAGTCAAGCAATGATAAACTGAATCTCAAATCACTGCGTTTTTTACATTTGTCCATCCAAGGGATTGCGGCATCACTAGGATAAAAGAATCGCCACAACCGCCAAATAATCGATGGATTGAAACCCAGTACAATTAAGTCACCCTCAGGCTTCAAGACACGATAAATTTCGTGAAACAAAGGCTTTGACCCTTCAAGCAATATTTCTAACGTATGAGGGACAACCAAGGTTTGCAGACTGTTATCAGCTAACGGTAAATCATCCCAAGATCCACAAATGCCAGAATCAGTGCTAAAAGAAGGAACCGTTCTGTTTAAAACGGTTTTACGGCTAACGGTGGAATTACGCAATAAGCGCAGCTGCTCTGAGCAACCCAGCAAAACAATATGATCACCCGTCAGCAAGGGTAATATTGGCTGTATCATCTCAATTTCAGCATCAAGCACGTAAGCGCCTAAGTGTCGCGCCCACCAAGCATTAAGCTGTCCATTTGTTTTATATGCACCAGGCAATGTTATTTCCCTACCAACTCTAACTTGATACAATGATAACGTTATTTAGCCTAGAGATGAATACAGATGTTAAATTTTGTTCCCATTCCAGCCTTTCAAGACAACTACATCTGGGCCATTATCAACCAAGAGACCAGTGACTGCGTCATTATTGACCCGGGCGAAGCAAATCCAGTCAATCAACTTCTCAGCGCTAACAAGCTTAAGCTTGACTCGATTCTAATCACCCACCATCACTGGGATCACACAGGCGGGGTTGTAGAACTTGCAGAGCATCATAAGGTTAAAAATGTATACGGTCCGCACAACCCAAGCATCAAAGGAATAACGGTCCCTCTAAAGGAAGGCGACACAATTCAAATTGAATGCATCAAGACAAAATTTCAGATCACAGAAATTCCCGCGCACACTCTAGATCATATTGCCTACATTAACGATGAGCATATTTTTTGTGGTGACACCTTATTCTCGGCGGGCTGCGGACGACTCTTCGAAGGGTCCGCTTTGCAAATGTTCACCGCACTACAAAAGCTAACGGCCGGAAAGAATGAAACCAAGCTCTACCCCGCACATGAATACACGGTTGCAAATTTAAAATTCGCAAAAACAATTGACCCTAACAATCAAGACATAATCGAAAGACTTAACGAATGCGAAACTTTAATCCATCAACAAAAAGCAACGCTGCCGACAACTATTGGTGTTGAAAAATTAACAAATCCGTTTGTTCGCGCCGTTGATCCGGAGCACCTGGCCGTGATTCGAAAACAGAAAGATAACTTTTAAACAAATACTCACCCCCCCCCTCTTCACACGTTGACTGAATCAGTCATCACTATGTAGAATACACCTGAAAGATAGGGACACACCATTATATAAATGGAGACAGGAATAATGCATGCTCGACACACCTCATTTGAGTCAGCACTAATAGACCTTAAAGGACGCATTAAACAAGAAAAACCAACTGTGGTTTCTCTAGACGTTTTCGACACACTCATCCTCAGAAGAACCAGCCCTCAAAGCATGCTAGACCCTGTAGCCAACTGGTTTGATGCCACCGTAGAAAAATTGAA
>DKOI01000041.1 GCA_002469885.1 Legionellales bacterium UBA7366
GTGCTAGCGGTTAATACCGTTGACGTGGGGGTGACGAATAAGCTTTTCCCATCCATTGTTAACGTGATATGCGCTTCTTGCTGCGTGGCATTTTTCATGATACCCGTGTTGGCGACGGTATCTTCACCGTAGGCGCTCGTGGCGTAAATGCTGACTGCTCCAGTCGAGCTATAGAGGCATACATCGTTAGCGCTGACGGGTGGGGGAGGCGCGGTTTCAGTGCCATTCAGGGTTCCTAAAAATAGATTGTCTAGGTTGCTGATGTTGACTAATGTGCCTATAGATAAGCTTAGGTCAATTGTACCGGTAGAGGTGGGGCCTGTGTCGCCGTTTGAGGCGGCAGTCAAGATTGTTGGTGTTAAAGTGAGTGTTATCAATGCGGCGTATATTTTTGCAGTCCTGTGCATTGTGCTTGTTCCTTTTAATGCGTTGTATCCCAAGATTTTAGCATAACATGTTAGCCCTGAAGTGCAAGCCAGCCCATATGAAACGGCCCTGCTCTAATGCTAGAGCAAGGCCGTATTTTCGAAAGAAAGATTAGGTAGGTGCTCCCACAGTAATATTCAGTGTACCGGTATATGTATCAATAAGTAATGGATCAACGCCATTGTAATCTGAAACCACCTCAATGAAGCTACTATAATCAGAGGTGTTCAATTCGCAAAAATTACTTGAGTTAGCGTTAAAAATTTGGGGATCACCATGTCCCATGTCAGTGCTATTAACGGTTCCGACGTCGTCCACCCAGGTTATATCGCTGCCATCTGCAAACGACACTTTGTATGGCAGTACGCTTGAATTTCCCTGAGCACCGCCGGTCAGTGCATACCCGTTCGCGGCCTGTTGCGATATTGTCACTGAGAGTTGATTATTTAATTGATTGGAAGCTAAGCACACTTCGGCGGTACCTAAGATTGCACCCTCAGTATTAATTAATTCACTTGGAATGAATGGTTCAGAACCGATCTCTTGACCAATATCAACCTCATATTCTTCCGCCACTGTAACACTTAAGCTTAGGGTAGTCGAATCCGTAGCATCAGCATAAGCCGTTGATCCAATCAGGCAACCAGCCCCTAGCAGCGCGATACAGACCTGAGATTTTAAGCGTTTTGAAGTTTTCATATTTCTATCCTCGCTTTATTAAGTTATAAAAAGTGTCTAGTACAATAATAGACCGCCAAAAAGGATTTTTCCACTTGGTGGTTTTATAAAACAATGACATAGCTTTTAAGTGATCATAACGCGCTCATTATTAGGTTAATATAAATTGAATTTTTTTTTTCAATTATTTTATGAGTTTTGTAAGCGGTTGAATGAGGGGGTGGAATTTTGGGTTAGAGAAAGGCCGCTAGCGTGAGAATGAAGCCGCTATTATCGAAGCTTCCTGCGTTGTATCCACCGTTTGTTCCGGTCCAGTTTAAGCGCAGGCTAAGTGCATTCCATGCTTTTTGGACGTAGAGTGCGTAGTCGGTATAATCTCTTTCGCCATAGGTGCCACCTTTAAATTCATAATGCCCAAAGCGGCCTCCCCAGCTGATCCCTTTGAACTGTTTGATAAGTTTGGGTGGAATAATGCTATTAAAGCCTGCGGATGCGTAAATGGCGGTGTCATTTGAGGCATAAAAAGTATTCGTGACATCAAGGCGAATGAAGAGAACGTCATAGTTGAGTCCAATGAAATATTCATTGAAATTTAGACCTTCTGATTTGGGGTAAATGTATCTGCGTGCTCCTATTTCAATACTTCCTTCATCGTCAGAGATATTCATCTTTTTAATGAATTTGATTTCAGGGATGATTTCAAGTCGTGCGCGGTCTTCGTTATTATCGTCAAAATTGACAGTAGAACCCCAGATAGTTAAGTGTAATCCGCTTGGGGTGGATAGTTGAAATTGACCTTGAACTGCGGCGGCATTATTCGACTGGCTTACGCCTCTCCATATGTAATTTGAGGTGAGTTGAGCTTTCGCGCTCGGTGTTGGCGTGAGGTATTGCTTATACCAGTTATCTTCAGCGGGGGCGGGAGTTTCGCCTAAAGTTTCATCTGACGTTTCAGGTAGGGCGAACAAGCGTGAAAAGAGGCTGAAAAATATAACCCCAATAACTAGCCGCTTAGATGGCTGCATACCCGTTCCCTTTATGTTTATTAAAAAAGTTGGCTCAAATAAAATATTACGACAAATAAATGCGGTGGTCAAAGGGAAATGCTATCTCCATCAGGAAAACAAATACCCGCTATATGCACAATAAACACATAACAAACCAACGCCTATTTTTCGGCTGATAAGCCCATCTTTCTTGAAAAGCAGAGCAGTAATTAACACCGTGATAAAGGTTAAGACAATATAATCAAAATGCATGAGTGAAGGATTAACCTGGCTAGGGGCAACCAGCGCTGTGATGCCGCCAATGGCGATTAGGTTAAACACATTGCTGCCAATAATGCTGCCAAAGATGAGGTCGGTATGTTTATGTCTTGCTGCCATGATTGAAATGGTGAGCTCAGGTAGGGCGGTGCCAACAGCGGCGAAGATTGCGCCTACCGTGGCCTCTGAGAGGCCGATCGCATTCCCTAGAGCTAAGATGCCTTTTAAGAAAAAGTGCGCGCCTGCAACAAGCATGGTGAGATAAAGAGTGATCTTTGCTAGGTTTATTAATATCGGCAAGACGTTTGATTCGCTTTTCGTTGAAGCTGCGGATTTTGGATGTTGATTGCGTTGGTAATAAAGATAACCGGATAGCGTTAAAATAAAAATAACACCTGGCACACGCGTTAAGCCAAAAAATCCTGTGACGAGCACAAAGAGTAATGTGACACAAAGCATGATAACGCATTCTGTCTTAACGGCTTTCTGATTAATGAGGATTGGATAAATAATAACGGTCAGAGGGATGACGAGCGCTAAGTTAGCAATATTGCTTCCCACAATGTTACCAATGGCAACATCCGGATGACCCAAGAGTGCAGCATCAAGGCTAACCGCCAGTTCAGGCAAGCTGCTACCAAAGCCGAGCACGAGGGTGCCAATCAGCACTTGAGAAACATTGAGTTGTTCCCCCAGGGTCTTCGTGTGCTTTACCAGTCCATTGGCGCCATAAGGTATCATGGCTAAGCCAAGAAGAAGCATCAGTGTGCTGACTATGTCCATGTATTGACCTTTTTTGAAACGGTTTGTTCTCTATAAACATAGCAAGAGTAGCTTGCTATCGCTATTCTTATTTATCCTGAGGTAGCTTGCAGTGACTAAGGCGTTTGAATCGCCAATCAGCAAAATGATTATAAGCGATGATAATTATAGGTTTAATGAAAGGCAGGCTAATCATGGAGGCTAATATTTTCCAGCCCTTGAGTTGATTCCAGATGAGAATGAAAGCATCCACTCCAATGTGCGTTGTATTATTATCTACTGCGTGAAGACGCTTTAAGCTATCAGTCAAACTAATGCCTGCTGCTTTGAGTTCTTCAGTTGAAGATGAAATGCCTCGCCACCGAAAGGTATGACTTTTTGAGATCCTTTGATAGTATTTTATCTCTTTAGAGCAAAGGCGACACTGATCATCATAATATACTGTAATCATTTTTAATATCTCCCATTTTAAGTGTAAAAAAACGCCTTTTTTATGTTAAGTTTTCTAGAAACTGCAGGCTATCGTTTTTAATTTGTTTTTTGGTTTTTTCATCCATGCGCTCATAGGTGCTATACATCATAGCAAGACGGTGATTTTTCTCTAGCTTCTTCTTGTTTTTGGCAAGGAAGTTCCAATAGAGGTAATTGAATGGACATGCGTCAGCACCTGTTTTTTTCTTAACGTTATATTCACAATTCTTACAGTAATTTGACATTTTGTTAATGTACGACCCCCCTGCAGCATAGGGTTTACTCGCCAGATATCCACCATCTGCGAAAAGGGCCATTCCGTATACGTTAGGCAGCTCAACCCATTCGTAAGCATCTGTGTAGACAATTAAAAACCACTCGCTCACTTGCTTAGGATCTATGCCTGTTAGCAGTGCAAAATTACCTAGAATCATTAGTCGCTGAATATGGTGGGCATAGGCATTTTTTTTGGTTTCAGAGATGCTTTGCTTTAAGCAGTTCATATCAGTTTTTGCAGTCCAATAAAAGCTTGGAAGAGGGCGGGTGGCGTTAAAAAAATTCATGTCAGCGTAGCCTGGCATTTTAAGCCAATAAATACCGCGAATATATTCCCGCCAGCCAAGAATCTGACGTATGAAACCTTCTGCGGCGTTCATAGGCGCTGATCCATTGAGGTAAGCGTCTTCCGCTGCTTTGACACATTCCATTGGTAAGAGCAGGCCGGCGTTTAGATAGGTGCTTATGTGAGAGTGATACATCCAGGGCTCGCCTTCTAGCATGGCGTCTTGATAGTCTCCAAAAGAAGGCATACGTTTAGAGAGAAAGTTTTCTAATGCTTTTAGAGCTTGATCGCGTGTAATGGCCAGGTCAAAACCATCAAGCTCACCTAGGTGGTCTTTAAATTTTTCATTAACGAGACTAATCACTTCTTTTGTAATTTGATCAGGTTTTTGAGAGCAAGGCTTTGGTATAGTTAAATTGCTTTTAGGTGGCTTTCGGTTATCAGTGTCGTAGTTCCACTTTCCCCCTATCGGTTTGTCATCATCCATCAAAACTGTTTTCTGTTTTCGCATGTGTCTATAAAAATGTTCCATGCGGGGTTGTTTTCTATTCTTAACCCACTTTGTAAATTCATCTGTTGAACAGATGAAGCGGTTATCCTCTCTGATTTCTAGAGATACATTTAAATCTGTTTCCCAGGATTGTATATCCTCAAGGACCCTGTGCTCTCCTGGGTGAGTAATAATAATGTGGTTTATATGGTGTTGTCTAATCGTTTTTTTTACCTCTCCCTTAAATGACCCGGTGTTTTCTTTGTCAGTGAGTTTTGTGTATAACAGATTGTACTTCTTCTTTTTTAATCCTTCGGCAAAGTGTCGCATTGCAGAAAATATAAAAGCAATTTTTTTCTTGTGGTGTTTAACATACTGGGCCTCCTCGTTGACTTCACACATCAAAATCAGGTCATTGTGTTTATCTATATCATGTAAGCTTGAAATAGTTGTAGACAGTTGATCTCCAAGGATAATGCGTAAAGTTGTCATGCAAAGTGCCTCTTTATTAAGGTTAAGGAAAAGTATAGTTGCGTGTCGCTATCATAGTTTAATCAGTGCTCTCATTATTGCTGTTGATGTCGCCACATTTTTTTTCGAGAATGATGATGCCCAGTGTTCCGTCAATTGTTAATCGGTCGCCGTTATTAACGCTGTCTAATGCTTGGCCCACTCCATTTACGCATGGAATGCCAAGTTCTCTTGCAATAATCACGCCGTGAATTAGCATGCCACCTCGTTGTTCGATAATGCCACTCGATAATGGAATTAAGTGGGTCATGTTTGGGTCAACTGCGCGGCAGAGTATAATGCTGCCGGGAGTGAATTTTTTTATATCATCAAGGGAGGATATTCTGCAAGCGATGCCAGAGACTGTTCCTGGTACGGCAGGCTGACCTTTTATTTGCCGCGGTTTAATATTGGTTGTAACGTTGTTGGCGTGATTACGCTCTTTGCTAGTTAGTCTGATTGGTTTTGAGCTTGTTTCAGTTAATGCTTGGGCTATTGTGTGTGCGTCTTCCTCGTTGATTTTAACAGAGCGTTGTAGTCTGCCAAGCGAGATTAGCCTTTCTTTTGCTTGATTTAACGCTAAAATTAATTGGCTTTCAATTTTCGACAGCAGTAAATTGTCATCATCTCTCAAAGACCAGCTTAGTCTGCCAATTTTAAGCAAGGCCTTTGCATGTGAGGCATTGTCGGTAGTAAGCAAATATTGGTTGAGAAGTTGTTGTTCTTTTAAGTTGTCATCTAGTGGTGATTTTGCTGTTGAGTAGTTAAGTAGTAGTGTGATGATGACATCATCACGATTTTTCCAGCAAGCGCTATTAATCGCAATGTCAAAATATTTTTTTTTCAATAAGTTGTATTGTTCACAAAAAGACTTTCCATTCGGCTCATTTTTAATCGCGATAATATTTTTTTCAGTAAGTTTTTTCCTTGATTGTGCTAACCATGTCGTTAAGTAAGCAGAGACGCCTTTTGATTTCACTAAGGTGGCACTGCACTCTTTGAGCGCTTTAAAACGTTGTCCCGCTATTCGAGGGCAGGATTTTAATAAGTAGATAAATTCATAAGGATCTTGAGGTTTAAGATTGTCATTGTAGTATTGACCAAATTCCCTCACGCCGTGCGCTAATGGGATAAATTTTTCTTTATACACCTCTCGCCAATAATGAAGTTGATGCAGGCGTGATGTTATTTTCTCTGCCAAGTCTGGATTACTTAAGGGGGTTAGTTTTTCTAGAGCTAACTGGTTTCCCTCGTACTTTAATTTTGGGATAAGCTCTTTTTCAACTTCGTCTGCAAGCGATGAAAGCTTTTTCTGATTAGGCGTTAGCGTAAGATACCAAGATCTTTTTTCATCTTTTTCTTGCCTGTAACTTATGGGGCGAACTTGTAGTAACGTAATGCGACCTTTTTTCGAAGACCACTCTACATCAACCGGGTGTTTAAACAGGTCTTCTAGCTCGAGTAGAATTTTTCCAACATTTCTTACGATGTTGTGATTAATCTCGATAGTGGAGTGTTGTTTTTCGATTCTTTCTTTTGAGTCTATAACCTCTAGGTTGCTTCGATCTAAGATATAGTTTATGGGTTCTACAGAGCCGTCAACTAGGCCTGAGCATAGTCCAGGTACAATTTCTATCATAAGGTGGTCTGAAGTTCTGTCATTTGGGTCGGTGCTAAAACCAACTCCGGAATATTCTCCTTGAATCATTCTCTGAGCCAGTATGCACATGGCGCTATTTTCACTATCTAGATTAATTTCTTTCCTGTAAAGCAAGGCTCTATCTGACCATAAAGAGGCCCATACTTTTAGTATGGCATCGAAGATTGATAAGAAGTTATTACAGTTCAAATAAGAATCGTATAATCCAGCAAAAGAAGCGTTTTTCATGTCTTCTTGTAAAGAGGATGATCTGATCGCTACACCTGATTTTAAAAAATCCGGTGGAATTTTTTCTTTTATCTCTTTAATCAGCTGATCAGGTATTGCTGCTTTTAATATTTGGCTTCGAATTCTAAGTCCACAGTCCCAAAGTTCTTCCCAGCGCATCTCTTCAATGGATTTTCTGCCAAGCTCAACGTCGATCAGTTTTTGAAGTTTATTTTGGTTAATAAATTCAAAATATGCTGTTGAGTTAATGCAAAAAGAGTCTGGTGTGATGAAGCCAGCTTTTTTTACACGAGCAAGTGATGAGGATTTTCGGCCAATTGTTGTCTCGGAAACTGAATCATCAAGTGTGCTTATATATTTCAATCCGGTACCCACTCATAAACCTCTTGTATGTGTGTTACATACAGGCATCGTTTGATTTCGACATTAAAAAAAACGCAGCTATCTGATGCTGTGAGCTCATCTAAGTAGCCATGCTTATCTAAAAGTTTAGCTTTGGCGTTATCAATATTATCTTTGCCCGTTACTTGAGTTGCTTGACCATTCATTGTGATAGCTGAGATGTTAGATATTTTGTTTTGGTGCTTGGCTCTGTCGTCAACAACAATTGATACCTGTTGACAGTAGTTGAGTAGCTTGTATTTGTTTGTGTAATCGGGTGTCGCAAAAATGAGGTGTTTTAAATCATCGCTGATATAAAAAGCAACTAATGAGCCGTAGGCGGCTTTTTCATCCTTGGTGCATAAAATGGCAAAATCTTCGGAAAGGAGCAAGCGTCTAATTTTTGACAACACAGCGTTCTTGTTGCTATCGTTTTTGTGAAGGTGTTCGTTTTGAAGGTCGAACTTTTTTTTGTCCATATTTTAGCCTTAATAAGGGGGTAATTAGCAAAGTATAAAACCATTCTATATTGAATTCAGATTAAAACCAGTCAAGTTTTTAGTTTGCTATACATTCTAATTACGAGTCTACCTTGGTGTTAAAGGGCCTGTCCTGCCGTTTCGTTTTGTAGAGATTTAATCCAGCGATGTACCCGTTTAATATTGACATTAAAATCATAGTACCCATACACTGATCGACTATAAATATAAATTTGGCTTTGATATTGCGTCTTTTCAATAAGTTGCACATCAACTTTGTCCGGAAAACGACAGACTTTGCTTGATATAATATAGCGAGCTTTATTCTTCTGAAGCTCCACTAATTGGATCCTTTTTTCGTCTTTTATCAGGTTATCCAGAGCAGCCCGGAGTTGCTCTATATTGCATGGGAATGTGGGCGAGGCAAGTTGCCGGTTACTAAGTGTGTGCTTATAGAGTAAAAAGTAATTTTTTTTGTTGGGTAGCACTAGGTTGCAAAAATCAATCATGCTAGGGGCACTCGTCAGTAGTTGAGCCTTGGGGGGTATTGTTTTTTACCATTTCTTTTAAGGCGTTGACCCAGTCTTCATTGTCATTCAAGCAAGGTACTAGCGTAAATGATTTTCCTCCTAACTTTAGCCATTGGTTCTTTGCCTGAATGCCAATTTCTTCCAACGTTTCAAGGCAGTCAGAGACAAATGATGGGCAAACTACCACGAGGTTAAGAATGTTTTTCGCACGTAATTTAGTCAGCTCTTCGTCAGTATAGGGTTTAATCCAAGGCGTGCGGCCAAGTCTAGATTGAAATGTAGACATAAATGATTCTGGTTTTAATTGCAGTTGCTTTGCAATTAATCGAGATGTTTCATAGCACTGCGCGCGATAGCAAAAGGTGTTTTTCGTGTTCATTTTTGGGCAGGGTGTGGCTTTATCACAAGGCGCAGTGCACAGTGATTTTGATAGGTGTCTCTCAGGAAGTCCGTGATAGCTTAGTAGTAGGAAAGAATCGCTGTTTTTGAGGTGCGGTTTTATCATATTGGCAGAGGCATTGATAAACCCTTCTTCAGCATAGAATGAATTGAGAATATTAAGGTTTGAGATGTTCCAATTTTTTGAAGCTACTCGCATGAACTCCTCTATAGCTGAACCTGTTGCGGCTGAAGAGTACTGTGGGAATAATGGGAAAATCAATATGTGCTCACAGCTGCGTACAGAGTTAAACGCGAGCTCGATAGATGGATTTCCATACCGCATACCCATAACGACTTGGTAGGCTTCACCTAGGCTATGGCTAAGGGCTTGAGTGAGCTCCTCCATGTGTATGCGTAATGGTGAGCCTTTTGCTTGCCATATCTCTTTATAGGCCTTTAGTGTTTTTTGTGGTCTAAAAGGTAGGATTGCCATGTAAACAAGCAGGTATCTAGCAAAAGGATTTAAATCTATTACCCTGGGGTCGAGTAAAAATTCGCGTAAATAGCGACGAATGCTGCCAATCTTTAGATCATCAGGCGTGCCTAGATTTAATAAAACAACACCTATTTTCATAACGATCTCCTCTTGGATTCTTGGAAGGCATGTGGCCTAACACAATGCTTTGCTCGGTGATTATAAAGAGCCTAGCGCTACGAGTCTAGTGCGGAAATGATGGAGGTAATTCGTCTGAGCCTCTTTTTAAAATGCTTCAAGCTTAATNNTAGGGAAAAACATGGGGGTCTTTTTTTGATAATCTAAGTAAGCTTTTCCACGTGATTTGATTGATGCGGTTTCTGTTATTGGACCAGTAATTTTTAACATTAAAAAGAGAAGTAACCCTGGTGATGCTAGGCTCAAATAACCGAGCGGTAAAGTAAGAGCAGCTACTGCAAAGCCCATCCATGTCAACCAGTCAAAAAAATAGTTTGGGTGTCGTGAAATGAGCCATAGCCCAGCATTGCAGACCTTTCCTGGGTGATTTTTTTTAAATTGGTGTAGTTGGCGGTCAGAAATGGCTTCTCCAATAATCCCCAAAAGCGCGATCAGTGCACCAATGACCGTGGTGAGTGAATAGTGGCTAAGCTGGCTGATGAAATAGAATGGAGAGCTAATAATGATGGCGAGTATGCCCTGGAATTGAAAGTGCAGCAGAAAGCCCAGTGTCGGTGGTAGGCGCCATTTTTTGCTAAGGGTAACATAGCGTTTTTCAGGTGTGTTTAACGATACTCGTGTAATAAGCAGGTGCAAGGCAAGGCGGCTTCCCCATATCAAGAGGAGGCCTGAGAGTATAAGTTGTATTGACGTATTTGGCGTGTTAAATATGATAAGTAATCCCGATGTTGTGATAACGGTGGGCCAGCACATATCAACAATGCCAGGATTCTTGGTGCGCAAAAAAATGAGCCAGGCAATAAGCATAATGAGGGAAACGAATAACCAGTTTTCGAAAAAGATACTCATATTTTATCTCCGAGTTTGTTGAAGGTAAAGAGCAGTGCAGGGATGCCAAGGCCTGCCAAGAGGCCTAAAATAAACAAGCTAAAGAAAGGGTGGCGAATAGTTGCGGAATGAAAATGAGCGCCTGCATAGTATGCAAGGGGGAAGCCAATTGCCGATAAAATACCAGCAAGTAAGTAGCGCTGAAAAAAGTTTCGCAAGCAAAAGAAGACTAAAGCGGCGAAACTCAACCAAAGTGTAATCATCCACGGTGGTGTCATAAAGCCCGGCCATTTGTTTGCTGAGAAGGTAATGAGCCCTGTTCTTAATAGCAGGGTGTCAATGACTATGCCAAAAAAACAAGACATCACAATAAAGGTGTAAATGCCTTTTGTGTCGCGTTGTGACCTTTGAACCAGCCACTGTATAAAAACAAGAGGAAGGGTGATTAAAGGTCCTAGCCAAGGGTTTTCGGCACCAGCAGAGAGGATGCAAGCAAACCATGCAGTATAATAACATAAGATATGAAAAGGGGTGAGCCAGCGCATCATCGTTTCTCCATGACTATTTGCGCGGTGCTGATATAGCCTGACAGGAAACCGGCTTCGCAGTAACAAAAATAAAGTTCAAATAAGCGAAAAAACTTTTCATCAAAACCTAGTTTAAATATTAGATCTTTCGATTCTGAAAATCGTTTATGCCAATGTTGTAATGTGAGGGCATAATCCATGCCAAGGTCTTCAATATCCTTAACGCAAAGCGTTGTTTTCTTTTTAAGGCAGTTTGCAATCACGCCAATGCAGGGGAGGCATCCACCAGGAAAGATGTAAGCTTTAATGAAGTCAATCTCACGTTTGTAACGTTCATACTCGTGATCATTGATTGTAATTGCTTGAAGTAGGAATAGCCCATTTTGCTTCAACAGTCGATTGCAGACCGCGAAAAAAGCCTTAAAATATTGATGGCCAACAGCTTCAATCATTTCAATGGAGACGAGTTTATCAAAAGAGCCTGTTAATAATCGGTAATCTTTTTTGAGCAAGGTGATTCTGTCATTAAGGCCTAAGGCTCCAATTTGACTGCTAACATAATCATATTGAGCGTCAGATATGGTGGTTGTTGTTACTTTGCACCCATAATTTTCTGCCGCGAAAATTGCAAGACCACCCCAGCCCGTGCCAATCTCCAGCAAATGATCGCTGGGTGAGAGATGTAGTTTATCACAAATCATACGGAGCTTTTCATTCTGGGCTTGGTCAAGACTCCAGTTTACATCCCGAAAACGTGCGCAAGAATATTGATTTTTTTTGTCTAGAAAAAGTTTAAAAAGATCATTGCTAAGATCGTAATGGGAGAGTATGTTTCTTTTGCTTTTTTTGATTCGGTTAAATGATATTAAGTTGGTAGCGCGTCCAAGCCAGTTAAAGGCTGCTGAAAAACCACTTTCCACATTGCTCATGACGTTTTGATTCATCAAGAAAATTTGCATTAGTGCGGTAATATTGTTGCATGACCAATCTGCGTTGATGTAGCTCTCAGTGGCACCTATACTCCCTCTGAGTGCAATTTTTTTGTAAAATTCTGGGTTGTGAATAAGAACTTCAGCAGACGGGCCTCCCTCTGTAGAGCCAAAAATATGTTGCTCATTATCTATAATCTGCAGATGACCAGTTTGCAGTTTTGACATTTTTTTTAGGACTATAGAGCGCATTAGTCTAGTGTTAATCATATCGTTTTCTCCTCGGGTGATCAAATATAGGAAATTGCTTTACCCACAGCTTGAGTGCCTCCCAGCGAATAGCAAGGTAAACCTTCCCTGTAATAAAGGGATGCATCATCAATATGTGTGAGAGTGTTTTTTTTGTTATAGGTAGGGATCTTAAGCTAAGCGTAGCATCAAAGTGACATTTATCATTTTTCCAGTTTTCAAGGCTCACAATAATTTGCTCTTTTGTATGTTTGAATTTAAGGTGGTATTCATACTCCATCGCTAGAAAAGGAGAAACGTGCATTTCTTTATTAAACGCTGCTTTATAAACTGACCCTTTAATTTTTTCTGGTTGAGTAATATAGATTTGCTTTTCGCCCCAAGGAGTATTGGTTACTTCAAGAACGCAGTGTGTGAGTTCGTTATTTTTAAAGCAAAAATAAAGGCTGATAGGGTTAATGCAATAACCAAAATAAGAAAGATTGGTGAGCAAGTATGCTTTATCAATTTCATTACCTATTTTCTCCCTGATGAGAGCTTTTATTTCCTCTTTCAGGGGGGTGTTTTTTTTGTTTAAGTAATTCTTCCGATTGAAGTGTGCAATATTTTTCTTGTGAGAGGACCAAAGCCAGAAATCATTAAAGAGGTTGTCAATCTCGTCTAGGTCAAGATAATGCATGAATGTTTTATATTTGAATTCATGGTGTCTTGTCCCAGAGTGTCTGTGGTGAATTGAGCCTAGAAAAATTAAACTATTCACAGGCTTGCTCCGAGTTCTTTTAGAGAAGATATACTTGATGTGACGCCATCTTCATGAAACCCATTGCCCCAGTAGGCGCCTACATAAAATGTGTTTTTCTTACCGTTAATTTCAGAGTGACGGCTTTTCGCATTGATACTACGTTCTTCATAACTTGGGTGCGCGTATGAGAAGCTTTGAATGATTTTTTCAGGTTCTATAAAGTCATTATTAACGCTAACGCAAAAGTTCTCTGGCGCTTTGATATTTTGAAGTTTATTCATGTAATAGGTTAGGCTTGCTTTGTCTTGGTCTGTATCGATGTAGTTCCAGCTCGCCCAAGCCTTCTTAGACCTTGGGAGAGCGTTTGTATCGGTGTGAAGAATTACAGAGTTAGAGTTATACGGTATTGAGCTGAGAATTTCGGTTTCAAGTTCGCTCGGGTCTGATAAAAGGCTAAGCGCCTCATCACTATGGCAGGCAAGTACAATAGCATCAAAAGAAAGGTTTTCTCCATTTACGTTTATAGAAACTGTGTTGGCGCCTCTATTGATTTGCCGAACCTTTGAATTTAAGTGTATTTGATCTTTGAAGTTACTGGTGAGTGGTGCGATATAGGCTTTTGAGCCATTTTTTACAGTATACCATTGAGGTCTATTGATAATATCAAGCAAGCCATGATTGAGGTAAAAGTTTAGAATAAATTCTGCAGGCATATTGCCAATTGATTTGAGTGGAGCTGACCATATTGCTGATGCCAACGGGTGTAGGTAGGCGTCGATAAACAAAGAGCCATAGCGGTGTTCGCGTATAAATTGATTGATAGTAATGTTCTTGGCATTTTTGAGGAATTTTTTTCCCTTGTGATTGAAATTATAGATATCTAAGAGTAGACGATAAAAGTTAGGGTTTGCTATGTTTTGGCGTTGTGCGAAAAGGCTGCTGAGCGTATCACCACTATACTCTAATTCAAGTTTCCTCGAGCTAAAGCTAAAGCTCATGTTGCTTTTTTGTTTCTCAACCTTGAGTTTGTCGAGTAACTTTATAAAGTTTGGATACGTTCTATCGTTAAACACAATAAAGCCAGTATCAACGGCATACTTTCCCGAATCCGTTTCTACATTAATTGTGTGAGTATGCCCACCAATATAGTTGTTTTTTTCAAATACAGAAATATTGTAATCTTTGCTGAGCAGGTAAGCAGCCGTCAATCCGCTAATGCCGGAGCCGATCACAGCAACTTTTTTTATGTGTTTATGGTTGTTGTTCACTATTTTCTCTGACATGTGATGGGACTCCTTTAAGTTCCCAAATTAGCCCCGTTTTTTCCAGAAGCTTTAGTAGGTAGTAGGTGATATCAATTTCCCACCAAAAAAAGCCTTGCCTTGCTGTGGCAGGATAATGATGATGGTTGTTATGCCAGCCCTCACCAAGTGTTAGTAGCGCGAGTATAAAACTATTTCGACTGTTGTCATTGGTTTTATAGCGCCTTTTACCCCAGCGGTGAGCTAATGAATTTATTGAGACCGTTGTGTGAAACACTGCTATTGTAGAGACAAAGAATCCCCAGATAACAAGCTGTAAGCCTGATGTATTTAAGCTGGGAGCGACTGCATTTAATCCTTGTCCAAGGAAATAGAGCAAAAGAATCAGGGTAAAAGGTATTACGGTATCGTACCTATCAAGTAAAGCGAGTTCTGGGTATTTAGCCCAATCTTGCACGCGCTTTTTGTTGTAGTGGAAATGCTTTTTAGAGAGAAACCACCCCATGTGGCTCCACCAAAAACCGTGTGCTACAGGTGAGTGGGCGTCGTTTTCTGTATCGGAAGATAGGTGATGTTCTCTATGGTGAGCTGCCCACCATAGCGGGCCGCGCTGCACAGATGAGGCGCCGAGTATTGCAAAAACAAGTTGACACGCTCGGCTCGTTTTAAAGGTTTTGTGAGAAAAGTATCGGTGGTAAAAAGCCCCAATGGCAAATAATCTTAACCAGTATAAAAACAGGGAGGCCAAAAGTGCGGTTGCACTATACCCAACAAATAAAGGCATGAGACAAATGATATGCATAGCAATAAAGGGTGCGACACGAAACCATGAAATTGTGGCGTCGTTTTCTATTGGAACGGCGTCGTTGTCAAACCAAAGCGAAATACGGTTGCAAAAGGAGGTTAGCATGTTGGTTTAACCTACCCCTTTGTTAGCCATACAGTAACAGCGGCTGTAGTGGCGCATAAAGTCATTCCCCAAATGGTGTCTATTATGCTGATTTTTGTAGACCATCCTTCCAGGGTGGCGAGGTTTGTAAAGTCATAGGTTGCATAACTCGCAAGTCCGAATAGGGCGCCATAGAGTAAAGCTTGTTTAATGCTACCATTAGCTTTGGGTAGCACGAAAATAATGATTCCAGCGATTAGCGCGATATAAACAACAATGGCTGCTGGCCAAAGTGGTTGAGCAACACCGTTAGACATTCGCATTAATGAGCCTATTTCATTGAAGTAGATTTTTTTACCTATAAACCCGAGCCATAATCCATCGAGTAATAAAAATGTGATCGTAGCAACTAATATTTGCATAACACTTATCCTTGTGTATTTGGCATACCAGTGTATTCTATTTTTATTAGCTTTGCGAGCAGGCGTAAAAATCTGCTTCCAGATTGTTCTTGATTGCTTGTGAATTAAGGGTTTTTTATATATGAAAAGGTATGTTTTTTTTGGTTTTGGTGGCGTTGCTGAAGGGGTGGTGAATAAGTTGGTCGCCGAAGGCGCTGAGGTTGTTTGCGTTTCACGCAAAAAGCATACGTTGCCAGGCGTTACGTTTAAGCAAGCTAATATTATGTCTGATGATATTGGGCCTTTATTTGCTGAGTTATTTTCTAGTCAAAAAGTTGACTGTATAGTTAACACAATAGGGATGTTACATGCCGGTACCCAGCAGCCTGAAAAGGCCTTAAGTCAGGTGTGTGAGCATTTTTTGATGGAAAACATTCGGGTCAATGTGTTGCCGACTATTCGTATTGCGCAAGGAGTGAGCGCTTTCTTAAATAGGCAGTCATCGTGTAAATTTATTGCATTTTCAGCACGTTTAGCGAGTATAAGTGATAACCATTTAGGTGGGTGGTACAGTTACCGTATGTCAAAGACTATGCTAAATATGTTTATTAAGAATCTATCGATTGAATGGGGTCGAAGTTTTCCAGGTGTTACTATTGCAGGGTATCATCCTGGTACAGTAGATACTGCTTTATCGAAGCCTTTTCAAAGATTATCGGACCCTAATGCTGTCTTTTCACCATCTAAAGCTGCGGACTACTTTCTGCGTGTTTTAAAGGAACTTAATACTGAGGATTCTGGTCAAGTGTTTGATTGGCGGGGTGAGGTGATTGATTGTTAACAGGATTGTTGATCATTCTTGCTAAAGATTATACCTTCTGTTGAGGGCGCATCTATTGCCCTTAATGATGTGTGGGATGAGTAGCGGTAGATGGCTAGGCAGTCTGGATAGGCTTAGCTTAATAGAAAAGGGCGTAGCCACGTTTTGGCAAGTTAATTAATAAAAAGAAGGCGTTTATGGGTTTAAAATCAAGGTTTTTTCTAGTTCTTTTTTTCTGCGGGATATCTATAGTCACTGTTGCGTATCCGTCGAAAACTGGTGAAGTCAGCCAGCAAAAGCCAGGCTGGACGATATCCCTTGGCGCCGCTACGATTGTTTCTCCTTTGTTTGAAGGGGCGAGGAGTTATGGCTTGTCGCTTTTTCCTTCTATTAATGCTCGTTATAAAGACCTTTTCTTTTTTTCCTCAAGAGAGCTGGGTTTTAATGTGTTTAATCAGTCTGGTTGGAGATTGGGCCCTATAGCAAAATTCAATTTTGGTCGGCAAGAGGGTCTAAAAAGAAGCCCCTTTCGTCTTGTGGGCGATAGCGATGCCTTAGATGGAATGGGAAATATCAATATGGCCGTTGAAGCGGGTGGTTTTGCGAAGTATAAAATGAAGCCCTTTGAGTTTGGATTGGAGTTAAGACAGGCTTTCTTTGCCTATCATGGCTTAATGGCAGATGCGACAATAAAATATTCTAGGCAAATTAAGGCTGTTAGAGTCGTACTTGGTCCAGTGGTGCATTATGGTAGTCGCAGCTATATGGATACTTATTTTGGTATTAATCCATCTCAGGCAGCTGACACTGGGTTGTCTGAATACGAGGCTAAGCAAGGGATAAAATCTTATGGCATTAGTGGGACTATAATGACAACGTTAAAAAAGAGATACTTTGTTGTCATTTTTGCAAATTACAGTAGGCTAACAGGGTATGCATCAAATTCGCCTTTAGTGCAAAAGCGAGGTGACCCTAACCAGTTTATGTTAGGTTTTTCGCTTGCCTATGCGCTGTAGTTTAACCAGGATTGACCTCAATTAAGATTTCATTCCTGCGCATAAAGGGCAGTGTCCAGGGGGGATTATAAAAAGCATAGGTAGGTTCTGAGAGAGTCTCGATTTGATTGTTTGAAATGTGCCTCATCAATTCTGCTTCATGTTTAGCGATGTTCTCCTCGGAGTTCAATCCAGAAAATTTTATGACAATAAAGGTTTTTTTAGGGACTTCTTTGAGTTTTACTTTTGGGTTGTTGGGCTTGGGTATGGTTTTCATTGTATATGTAGAGGGCATAATAAAGCTCACTTTCCATGAGTTACCTGAGGCTTGTTGTTGAACAGGTGCGGTCATCGGAATTTTTTCGTTACTTTGTTGCTGAACTGGTGCGGTCATCGCGATATCTTGTTCGGCTTGATTGTTGCCAAAAATATAGTCGGCTAGAATTTTAAACCCACTGCTAATAGATTCTTTGCGTGTTCCTTCGACTTGCACCTCTGCAATCAGAGTGGAATCGTATTCTCTTACCTCGATATCATCAATCGATGATATGGTGTGATACTTAGGGTGTTCAACATTGCTCATAATGGTTCCAGTCATAGCTCCAGCGAATAGGGTGATCAAAAGAATGCATGTAATTATTAGCCATTTTTTCTTCATGATAATCCTTGGTATTTTGATAATTTGTTTATTAACTGAAGCGCTAGTTTGTGTTTTGTAGCCAAACCGGCTTAGTTCTCTATTGCCTAACGATCCTCTCCAAGCAATTTTTTCCGAAGCTTAGGTTTGGGGGTTTTTTCAGCTAGCCAGATGCTAAAAAACCAGTATCCAAACTCAGGGTCATTAATGATGCCAATTTCCTCATTATAATTATAAAAAATGGTAGTCTTATCTTCAGTGTAAACCCCTGTTATTCTGGAGTTTTTGTCCACGTCGGGAAAGATATTAAGCATTTTTGCCTCCCACAGTGCTAGCTTCTCTTGATTATTAAAGCCGAGGTCAGACATTATTTGGATTGAGCTTTCAGTGATGTCTTTTGCGCTAATTTTTCGGTGATAATCGAGGGTAAGTGCAAAGGGTTGATTGAAAGACCACTTCCCATCGTCAGAGTAGAGCGTTGCACTGTAGACGTCCCAGAATAAATAATTCAGCTTGCCGCCGCCTACTTTTTGCGCGTTAGGGACGTGTTGCTGAATAATTTTTTGCGCAAAGGCGGCCTGTATAAATACGGCGCAAAGTATAATTATGCATTTGGTAAGTTTATGTGAGGCTGAAAGTCGAGTCTTGCTTGGATTCATATGGCACCCTACAGTTTTCCAGTGTCGCGTTATCGTAGTTATCAACTATTCTAGTGTGTCTTATTCTATTGGTCGTTTCAATTGTTTATGTTTTTTTGTAAAATGATTATGATCTTGATGGCGAGGGATTTAAGGGTGATGTGCTTAAGAGAGTAGTGGTCCACATGGTAGCATGCCAGAATTATATGGTAATCCCCCCATTATTAGCGCTCTAAATAA
>DKOI01000018.1 GCA_002469885.1 Legionellales bacterium UBA7366
TCCCGGATCGAGTCCGGGATGACGTGTTAAGCAGAAATTGTGGGGGCAGGTGCCGCTTCTTCCTTCTGGATTTCACCGTCACTATTTAATGATTCAGCCGAACTAAACAAACGCGACGTGTTCGTTCATTGCCTTTCTCTATAAGCATCACGCGCTGCCATAATCATTAATCCAACCAACACCGCGCCTCAACTTTCCATAAAAGTAAAAAGCGGCGCCAGTAACGAGTACTGCAGCTGAAGCGCCTCTTGCAAGTATCCTTTAAACCGTGCTTCTTAACGGTACGAACACAAAGGTGAGGCAAAACGAACTTGCTTCTCATTGGAGTTTTTAATTTTTGGTGGAGGAGGGCTTTGGTCGTCTCTAGCAAATTCCTCAAGGACTTTTTTTAGGTGCTGGGCATCTGCGGCTTTTTTCATGGCCTGCTCTCTAAAAAAGTTAGGCCTCTCGCGATGAATTGCTGGTAGCTGCTTTTAGTTTTCGGATGGGTTGCTCTGGTGTTTGCACATCCGTATCGCTACATGAAGGGCTTGGCCCCTCATGTTTTTCGCGTAAACATTTCGCTATAAACAGCTCGCTTTTTGTTCTTTTCATTTTCTATTTACCAGCCTTAAACTGCTTCTTCTAATTCACGAACTTCTTCCATTTCGCCTATTGTTAAAAAGGACGTTAAATTATGAATGAGGTGCGACAGGCTTTTAGTCATGATCATCATGTTGGCATCAAAAACCTGTTCTTTTGTTTCGCTATCGATGTCTTTAGCGGACTCTAACAATTCATCTTCATAGGAGATGCTCAAAAATGTCGACTCATCTGTTATTGCAAACGAAACTTGATCTTGCCAAGTGAGGCTTAATTGCTTCACACGGCAGCCATCTTTAATTAAAGCAACCATGCTTTCAGCGTACAAGTCTTGATGCTGGCAACGAATGATGCGATTTTCTTGGTTTGGGTCCTGAAAGACAGCTTTCTTTTGAACTTCAAATGCGGTTGGAAAATCATCCTGCACTAAGCTACGGGTAATTTTAGGAGCGATCTCTTCAATGATAAATGATTTTAAATCAAGATCGTCGTGGAATGCTTTTTGAAGTAATGTCATTAACTTTTCATACTTCGCAGCACTGGTTGTATTAATCACTAACCAATTATTGTGCGTATCAATATAGGCGTACACTTTTGAAAATTTTGTGAACGCACGCGGCATTAATGTGACGGTAATATCATCTTTGATACTTAATTTTTCTTTTTGGCGAACACGTCTATCTTCGTTATGTTCAATTTCTTTAACTCTGGCGGCGACATGTTGGTTGATAACCGTCGCGGGTAAGATTTTTTCTTCGAATTGCACGCAAAGCATTAAATTTCCGCCTACATCGCGCACTAAAGGATCTTCGGCTTCTATCTCGCCGACAGGTGGCAAAAAACCAACCGATTGCGGGAGAGATGGCAGGCATGCAGTAAACGTTAACGGTGATATTTTATCATCAAGCTCTGCGGCGCTTGTTTTAAAGTTTTTCGCTAACTGGAATATTTTTGCTTGTTTAAACCACATCGGTTATCTCTCCAAAAAACGTCTATCATCAATCATTTGGCGGACTATTTCAACCAAATAATTTACGGTGAGCAGGTAGTTTATCAGTCTGCGTCATATCAATACTGGCTTGCTCCGCTTGTTTTTTTCTTTTATCACGCTCAATTTTTTTTCGAGAGTCAGGAGAGTGTGCTTCAGCGTTTAAACCTCTTTGCACTTCGGGGACTTTGGTGTAGAAAAACAGTCGTGAAGCGATATCGACAGATCGACAACCCAGGTATTCTTTATTTCCAGGTATGGTTCTTCTGTGTGAATAGTCGTCAAGAAAAAACTCATGGTTTTCAGACCACTTTATTGAGTGGCCAGAGTTTTTCCTTAATTGAGTACCAAGATTGGCTGTCTCCATGTTGGCGTTATATTTCTCCAGCGGGGTTAAAGCGAGTCGAAACTCTCCACCTAGTTCAAGATAGGCATTAACGGACTGGAAGAGCTGCTTGACAAGCGTTGACATTTTTCCGCGCGCATATGGAAATAAAGCATAAACAATATTAGCACCTTGATCTATGTCTTTTTGCTTAACGTGAAACAAGAGATTGGTGCAATCGATCCCAAGTTCCAACTTGATCTTGACTACACCTCGAGCATGGATCCTTTGAAGTTTTTTAATGTTATCCTTGAGTTCTTCGAGTTGACCAGATTGAGTGAGAGAGCCCAGCGTGCGCCCCTCAGTTGCCTGTATTGAACATTTAACATCACAAGTATCAAGTAAAATTGCGAGCGCAACTGCGTCATTGAAAGTGCCGCAGCATAGCATTAGTATTTTTGAGTACCTGTGTCCGTCAGCAAACGCCCCTTTTTTTTCAAGCCGAGTAATCTCTCTACTGCCGTCTTTATCAAATACCAGAGGTGGCTCGCCTGGCTTCGGGCTAAGTGATCTATTCATACGTTCATGCAGGCTAACCTTGTGACCTGGCTTTAATCGGTTTTGTCTTTGTTGGTTTGGATCCATATGCGATGTTAAGAGCGACTTTTCAAGGTACGTTGTTGGCATTTCAAAGGGTGGCGAAAGACATAGAGGCGGAGGGCTTTGTCTAGCCTGTAGCACGGATAGTGACCTTGCAGGCGGTGTCAGCGACCGCGTTTTTGGTCGGTAAGCATCGGGTTTTTCTAATTCGAGAGATTGCGATA
>DKOI01000101.1 GCA_002469885.1 Legionellales bacterium UBA7366
TAAACGCCCGCTTCTTAAAACAGATAATCTTGAAAAACGTGTGCTTGAGCTCGCAGCACAACGTGAGCCACTGTATGAAGAAATCGCCGATATCGCCTTTGAAACGGATCACTATTCCGTTACAAGCATCGCGACTAAAATCATACAATCATTAAGACAATACCCATGAAAACAGTCAATGTGACGCTGGCTCACCACACTTACCCAATTTACATTGGCAAAGACCTTCTAAAAAATGCAGAGCTTCTGCAACAACATATTGCTCACAAACAGGTAATGGTCGTCAGCAATGAGACGATTGCAGCCCTGTTTCTTTCTTCGCTAACACCTGCGTTGAATCACTACCAAATGAGCAACACTTTACTGCCTGATGGTGAATCGTATAAAACGCTAGATACTGCGACGCAAATATTCAATGATTTAGTCACTGATAAGCATCGTCGAAACACAACGCTTATCGCTCTTGGTGGAGGTGTCATTGGTGACATCACTGGGTTTGCCGCGCATTGTTATCAGCGCGGCGTTCCGTTCATTCAAATTCCCACAACCTTACTCGCTCAAGTAGATTCCTCTATTGGCGGCAAGACTGGCGTAAATCATCCTGACGGAAAAAATATGATTGGCGCGTTCCACCAACCTCAGTGCGTCATCATCGATATCAACACACTTAAAACGCTCCCAGAGCGAGAATACCGCTCAGGGCTTGCCGAAGTCATCAAGCACGCCTTGATCCTCGATAAAGAGAATTTAAATTGGTTAGAAAGCCACATAGGCGCGATTATGGCACGCGAGAGCGAGGCATTAATCGAAATGATTGAACACAGCTGCAAAATCAAAGCCAATATTGTGGTACAGGATGAAAAAGAACACCTAGGCATTCGGCAACTCTTAAACTTCGGTCACACCTTTGCTCACGCCATTGAAACGGCCACACACTACAGCACCTACCTTCACGGAGAAGCCGTGGCTATTGGCATGGTCATGGCAGCGAGACTCTCTCAACAGTTAGGCCAGATAAGCGAAGCGGATGTCATGCGCATCACGACCTTACTGCAACAAGCCGGTTTACCCACAACACTGGAGCAATCGCCGTTGCCCCCTCAACTTACCATTGACCTTATGCGGCATGATAAGAAAAATAAAACCGATCAACTCAGCGTTGTTGCATTAAAATCATTGGGGCATGCTGAATTTTATACGGAAATAGATCTGCAACTGGTTGAAAAAACACTATCAATATTTTAAACAGGCATAAAAAAACCCGATTGAGTGTGATTCACACAACCGGGTTTTTTCGATAGAAAAAAACTACTTTTTCTTTGCAGTTTTTTTCTTCGCAACTTTACGTTTAGCAGGCGCTTTTTTAGCTACCTTCTTCTTCGCAACTTTACGTTTAACAGGCTTCTTCTTAGCAACCTTCTTTTTCACTACTTTCTTAACCGCTTTTTTCTTAGCAGGTTTTTTCTTGGCAACTTTCTTTTTAACCGCTTTTTTCTTAGCAGGTTTTTTCTTAGCTACTTTGCGTTTAGCAGGTTTCTTTTTAGCAACCTTCTTCTTCGCAACAGCTTTCTTCTTAGCAGCAGCTTTTTTCTTAGCAGCCAACTTCACTTTCGTTTCTTCTTTAGCAACGGCAGTCTTAGCTTGTTTAAGCTTTTTTTCCAACTGCTTTACGCGTGCTTTCGCTTTCCTTAGGGCAACAGACATATATATCTCCTTAAATTTTGTCAACAAAGCGATTTGATTATAGCAGAACAATTTTCGAGTGTTCAAACATTTCCACCTCGATTCCTTCCTGTTTTGCACTTTTTTAGTATAAAAGGACGAAGACTTGCGCTTCGCATGGTTATTCTCTCAAAAAAAGTCGCTTGCAAATAGCAAATATTTATATTTAAAAGCAAGGCCGGCATGTTATATTCTTTTTTACGAGCGTCATTAAGGAAAACGCATGGAAATAGTAAAACGCTACCTGCCTATTATTATAATTTTGCTAATGCTCATCACTTTTTTTGCTTCCGGCGCACATCACTATACTAATTTTCAAACGCTCGCCGAACACCATCTTGCTTTAGAGGAGTGGACGCATGCACATTATCTATTAGCCGCCTCAGGGTTTATGCTTATTTATATAGGGGCTGTCGCAATCTCTATGCCTGGCGCTGTATGGATAACACTTATGGCTGGTTTTTTATTTGGGCCTTTTGAAGGAACGGTGCTTGTTGTTATCAGCGCGACACTGGGCGCAACCTTATTATTTCTTGCAGCACGCACAGCCCTTGGCGATATATTAGAAAAAAAAGCCGGGTCATTTGTCAAAAAGATGGAAAAAGGTTTTCAAGAGAATGCCTTGAGTTACTTACTCTTTTTACGGCTAGTGCCTCTATTCCCATTTTGGCTAGTGAACATTGTGCCTGCTATATTGAATGTCAATATACGCACGTTCATGATCGGTACGTTTTTCGGGATTATTCCTGGCACCTTTGTGTTTGTGTTAATTGGGAATGGCTTAAGTGCCATTATCGAAGCTGGAAAAAGGCCGGACCTTGGCATTATCTTCAATCCAGAAATATTAACACCACTCATTGGATTGGCTATCTTGTCTGTCGTCCCTATTGTTTATAAAAAAATGACAAAAAAAACCCCTGAGTGATCAGGGGTTTTTTAAACTCAAAGCAATCGAATCATTTAAAATCCAACGGCCCCTCTTAGGCCCATTAATTCAACATTCTCTTTCGTGTACTCTCTCTCATCGAGCTTACAAGCCACAAAAGCCGCTGTCTCAGATCCAAAGAGTCCTTTGTGTCTGAGCAATCCAGCATCGCTTAACTTCTCTGCCTCAGCTTCAAATTGACTAACTTGTGCATTTAGCTTAGCGACCGCTACTCTACGAGGTAAATCTTCGCGTACGCTGTCTCGGATAGCAATCGCAGCATTAAAACCTACCGCTTCGATTGAAACTCTATAGTAATCGCCCTTACGTGACTTACCATAATTTAGCTGAAAATTTAGTAAAGCACGACGCGCCTCATCATCACTACCACAGCCTTTAGATAAATCACTCGCTATTTCCTCATAGAGCGCTTTACATTCTGCTTTAGAAGAGATCTTCTGTGAAGCTGCAAAGGTATTATCAAGATCATAACCCACATAGCCTTCATTACCAATCAGACGAGGCCCCATGAATCGTAACTCACTCACCTTTGCACCTGTCAGCTTAGACAGATAATCAGACAGTTGCCTATAATCGGCTATCTGAGTTTTTCATCTCTTTTAATTGCTGCTCAAACATATTGCGCCCCCCGGCGATTGATTAATAGAGCAGGGCTGTATCATTAATGATCTAAAAAATCAATAAATCGCTCTAAATAAGACCAGCAACTTGAAAGATCAATAGGTTAGACTAGAAAGTATCCGTCGGATCCACGTCCAAAACCCAACGCACGTGCTTTGCCTCGGGGAGGCCTGAGAGCGCTCCTTTAAGACCTGACAACACACGATGCAAAGCCCTGCGATCAGTCGATTGCAGCAGACATTCCGCACGATAGCGCCCCGCTTTCTTGGGCATCGCAGAAGGGGCCGGCCCCATCAAACGCACACCGTCAATTTGATAGCCTCTTATTAACTGCGCTGCGGCTTGTAAAAAATCTAAGGGTTTACAGTCTGTTGTGGCTTCGGCACGCAACACGGCCAAATAACCAAAAGGGGGGAAACCAGTTGGCTTGCGTTGCTCGAGTAAAGTGTCAGCAAAATCATTATAATTGAAACGTAAAAGCTGTTGCAGCAAGGGGTGGTCGGAATGATGCGTCTGCAGCGCCACCACACCTGGCTTTTCAGCACGCCCTGCG
>DKOI01000042.1 GCA_002469885.1 Legionellales bacterium UBA7366
AATAATCAACTCACGTTGGCCACGACCAACGGGTGTCATCGCATCAATTGACTTCAAGCCTGTTTGAACAGGTTGATCAACTGATTGACGGAAAATAACACCTGGCGCCACTTTCTCAATAGGAGAAAATATTTTTGTTTCAATCGGTCCTTTGCCATCAATTGGCTGACCTAAGGCATTCACTACACGGCCAAGCAATGCTTCGCCCACAGGCACTTCAAAAATTCTGCCTGTACACTTAACTGTTTCGCCTTCTGACAAATGTTCGTATGAACCTAACACTGCCGCACCAACTGAATCGCGCTCTAAGTTTAATGCGATACCGTATACGCCGCCAGGGAATTCAATCATCTCCCCTTGCATCACGTCTTCTAAACCATAAATTCGTACAATACCGTCTTTAATGCTGACGATAGTGCCTTCAGTGCGCACTTCAGGACCTGCGTCAAAACTGGTAATGCGTTCTTTAATAATTTCTGTAATCTCTGCTGGACTTAATTGCATACCGGCTACCCCATCAATGCTTCTTTCAAGCGGTTTAATTCACCTTTAATTGAACCGTCAATGACTGTGTCACCGGTTCTAATTAAAAGACCTCCCAAGAGTGACTCATCGAGTTCACACTGGACATTGGTCTTGCGATCTAATTTCGATGCAAGCAATGTTTTTAACTTTTGCGTATATTCTTCATCTAATGTCACGGCTGATGTGATAGTCACATCTACCGTTTTTTCTTGGTCTAAACGTAACTTTTCAAACAACTCTGCGATCACAGGAATCACGTGCAAACGTGTATTGCTTGATAACAAATGCACAGCGTTTTTACCTTCTTCTGATAAACGGCCCTTGGTTAACGCAATAACCAAGTCTGCAAGTTGGTCTTTAGTCACATTTGGATTCTTCAATAACGTATTAACCGTTGGACATTGCGTAATTTCAGACAGTAACGCTAATGTCTCTGACCAGCTAGATAAATCATTTTTATCCAGTGCCACTTCAAATATAGCACGCGCATACGGTCTAGCTAATGTTGTAACATCTAGCATAATTTAAATCTCTTCAGCTACTGTATCTAAAATATCGCGATGCATGTCTTTATTGATTGTTCGTTTCAAAATCTTTTCAGACATTTCTAACGCTAACTCTCCGACATGATGCTGTAGATCGCGACGAACACTGTTGGCCTCTTTCTCAATATCTGCTTTTGCATGATCAAGTAAACGAACGCCTTCGGCGCGGGCTTGTTCTTTTGCTGACTCTACAATTTCAAGCGCACGTTTATTGCTGCTTTCAATCACAACCGTTGCTTGCTGTTTAGCTTCTCGAATAATCTCGATCGATTTTCGCTGAGCATGGTCTAAATCACGTTTAGCTTGCTCCGCTAAATCTAAGCCGTTTGCAATCTTGAGCTGACGCTCTTTCATTGCTGTTTCAATGTGAGGCCACACGAATCGCATGGTAAACCATACGAAAAAAGCGAATGTGATCATTTGGCCAAATAAGGTTAAATTGATGCTCACTGTGTGTGACCCTCTCTTTCTAAAATTCGCGTATTATTGCACAACATTCATTGCAGCTGTCACAAGTGGGTTACCTGCGTAAAGCAAGATTAAGCCCATTGCGATAGATACCGCGGCGAACGCATCAACGAGCGCTGCTACTAAGAACATACGGCCCATTAACATACCGCCTAATTCTGGTTGACGTGCGATACCTTCTAAAAACTTACCACCTAAAACACCAAAGCCAATAGCTGTGCCTAGTGCTGGTAATCCGATTAAAAGACCAATTGCGATTGCTGACATCGCATAAATATTTCCAACGTCCATACGTCTCTCCTAATGTGTTTCTGTTGCCATGCTTAAATATACAATCGTTAACATCATAAAAATGAACGCTTGCAATACAATAATCAAAATATGAAAAATTGCCCATACACCACCTAGCATCCATTGGGCATACCAAGGCAGTAGCGCGATCAAAATAAAGATCAGCTCTCCTGCAAAGAGATTACCAAATAGTCGCAACGACAGTGATAGGGGTTTTACGCATTCTTCTAACGCTCTGAATGCAATATTTAAGGGGAATAATTTTGGACCAAAAGGTGCGCTTAGGATTTCTTTACCGAGCTTCTTAACGCCTTTGGCTTTAAAGTTAAAAAAGATTAACAGGAAGAATACAGATATTGACAGGCCAAACGTTAAGTTCACGTCAGCGGTAGGCACAGCACGAAAATGCTCCGCACCCGTATAAGTCATGAGCTTAGGCACTAAATCAACGGGCAATAAATCCATAAAATTCATCAAGAAAACCCAAGTAAAAATGGTTAAGGCTAAAGGGCCTACCAATTTGCTAGGGTAATGAAAGGTTTCATCGACAAGACCTTGAACGAATTCTAATAACATTTCCATGAAGTTTTGTGGGCCTCGTGGCACACCGGAGGTGGCACGCGCCGCGACAAAGCGGAAAAAGAAAAGAAATAAAATACCGATGACGATAGAGACGCCCATAGTATCTAGGTTCAAAACCCAGAAGTCAGTATTGCCGGAAGTAATAGACATGTTCGACAAGTTGAGCTGTAAGTGGCTCAAGTGGTGTTGTACATACTCTGCAGATGTTAAAGGTGCATTGCTACTCAATTTGTTCCAAAACTCCTATTCCCGCCCATAATGCCTATAGGCCAAATTAACATTTGTAACACAACATACGTCAGCAAGAAGGGTATTGCTGCTACGCCAAGTTGGGTTATAGCCCAAGCAATAAAAACCGCGCTTAGAATCAGCTTCAACGCTTCTCCTAAATAAAAACGCGCAATTATGCGTGTTGCTTGCTGTATCTCACGACCTCTAAATAGAAACACGGCAAACACGCTGTTGGCTAACACGACACCCGCGCCAGAAACTAACACCGCCCACGCCGACGTTTGACCTAGAGTCAACAAAATCGTTAAAGCCAACAGTAAGGTAACCATCGTTTGTAAAATAATTAAACGATATGCAACCTTTTTTGGCCCACGCGTTAAAGTCGTTTGCACTTGCATTTCCTCTTAGTGACCCTAAGGAACACTTCAAAATTCGCTGCAGTATAAATACTCTGTATATAAATGGCAATGTCTTTTCAACATGATGGAGAAATGAGGTTAAAAAGGCTCTGAATAGACTGAATAATTGCAGAAAATTCCCGTATTGCGTTGTTTTTAAACAGTTTATTTTGGGGCCCCTAAAATTTTTTTCTCTATTTTAATCATAATGTTATAGGTAGTTTTGATAACCCCAACTGGAAATCTAAAGAGGGCTTACTATACTGACATTGTAAGAACGAGATAACAAAAAACAACATATCGCGTGCAAACAAAGTGAACAGATAATAAGAAAAATCCCAACGAGTAAAAAGAATAAAAACGATAACAATAAAAATCTCATTTTACCTACCCACCGGCAACAATGCCGGTTTTTTTTGCCCTTCAACCCACCCTTGAGACATTCGCCATCCCCGCAGTGAG
>DKOI01000036.1 GCA_002469885.1 Legionellales bacterium UBA7366
GTGGGATTTTTCCTGATTTCAAAAAAAGGCGGCAGCAGCCGGAGCCCAATTAATTTTGAGACGCTTTCGAGACACGGCAGGCATGTGTTTGTCAAAGGCCGTTACAGCGGAATCGTGATGGCCGCATATCCGCAACTACAGGTAGAACCGGTGGAAGATGTGGAAGAAGCAGTGATGAACGGAGAAAAGGGAAGTGTGGGGCTTGAAATAGTACAATCAGGGAACACGCTTAAATCAAAAGGCCTTCTGCTGCACGGCTCACCCTTGTTTTTATCCGAAAGTCTTTACGTGGTTGATTATGACCGTTTTCAGCAAAATAAAGCACTCAGAAAGCTTGTGGAAACACTAGATCCAATCGGATATTTTGAGGATGTACGCCTGGAAAATTTTTCCCGCTGGTACTATGCACTTGAACAAAATCTGGGTGAATCTTGGGTTCAGCGACCTCCAGTTGATGAACTGTTCTGTAAAATAGATGATATTGATTCCGGTTTGCGTCCTTACCGCCTGCAAACCAGGAACTGGAAACCCGATGACTATTACCTGCGTGAAGAAGCCATTGCACTGGCAAAAAGTTCACGGCAAAAAGTCCTGACACATTATAAGGAATTACACTAACTTGATGGTCTTGTAATAAGCCTAAAATTAGGACTAAAAGAGAACTCTCCACAGAGTCAAAGATAATACAAAGGTTTCATTTTAATAAATTTTTTAAATGAGATACCTGAAGCTCTGTGGGTAGATTATTAAAATTTATTCAAACTCTGAGTATTTGCCAAAGCCATAAATTCAGCCCGCACGGTTCCATCGTTGAGGAAAGAACCTTTGAGAGAACTGGTAGTCATAACACCATCATGACTGACCCCACGCATTGCCATGCACATACGAGTTGCTTTAACTATCACTCCGGCACCTTGAGGAGAGAGCTGTTCACACAAAAAGTTGGTAATATCGCTGGTTAATTCTTCCTGTACCTGCGGACGTCTCGCAAAGTAATCTACAATTCTGGAAAGCTTTGAAAGTCCACAAAGCCTTTCACCCGGAATGTAGGCTACAGTCGCTTCACCATAAAAAGGCAGCAAATGATGAGCACAAACTGACTTTACAGGAATATGCTGCAGTATCACCATGCTTGGTTCATAATTGTTACTAATAGGAAAAGTGGTCAGTGTAAATTTCTTTTCACCAAGTCCGGAACAGAGTTCTTCAACCCAGGCATTTGCAGCCCGTTCCGCAGTTTTTCTGTAATGCGTATTGTCCAAATCCACTCCTAAACCTTCGAGCAGAATTTGAATACTTTGTCGTACTTTATCTTTATCCACTTTGTTCCTCTCTTATGAAAATTCTCTTTGACTTATTAATTTTAAGAATACTATACACCAGATTATAATTGTAGTAAAACAGAGTTTCAGCAAGTCAATCTACAGATAAGAAATCCAGATAGAACAACACATTCTGTTCTGGCTGTACAACTTGAATGAGCTATTTTTATGAAACAGGTATCCAGGAATTTTACATGATTAAATGTAAATTCAGATCAATAAAAACTTGCCAAATGTTTGGTAATTATTTAAATATAAAGGGATCTATTTTAGATGAGAGACTTCATTCAGTCTAGGCATTTGCAGGATAGTTTATTTTAGCAACTTCCTCAAAGCTCTTCGGAGGGGTGGGTGAGTGGCTTAAACCAGTACATTGCTAATGTGCCGTACGCGAAAGTGTACCGAGGGTTCGAATCCCTCTCTCTCCGCCATTTTACCCAAGCCGACCCAACGGGTCGGCTTGGGTAAAATCATGAAGACAATGATTCGAACCCTCGGTTATATTCAGTGGTTCGACAAATCGGCAGGATAGCCGATTTGGACGGGACGCGAAGCGTCGCCGCCCGTAGGGTGAGGGCCAGGAAGGCCCGAATCTATCCCTCTCTCTCCGCCATTTTACCCAAGCCGACCCAATCCAACCCAACCCAACCCAGCGGATTCTCTTTCTGCAGAAACCGTAGCCCGCACAAGAGAACAACGTGAACGCCTGCGGGGGATATAATTAATGTCCAAGAGGAAGCAGTCGTTCTATTTGCCATCGCATCTCGCGTTGTGGAATTTCTTCTATCGTAGGTTTTGTATTTTTCGCAAAGAAAAACAAGCTGTTAACTACGGTTCTCCCAGTGCCTGAGAGTGGCAGTGTTATCCATGAAATTTCCTTTTGGATACGCGAAAAAAACAGATATTGAGTGAGTTGATCGAGTGTAAATGCGGTGCAGTTGAGGCTCCGCAATTTTAATGTGTTTTGATACAGCTCTTCTGTGCTGCGTAAGTGGGTTGGTTTTCCTGCTAGGCATAGATTTTTTCTTTCAGCTGACGCTAGGCATTTATCTAAAAATGGGATTGCAATTTCATCGAGTTGCTTTTGCGGTAGCATGTTGAGTGCAGAGGTGCTGCTCGGGTCTGTCGATTTCTTTATGTGCGCTATAATTAGCTCGGTGACAACTTTTCCTGTAATAAATTCAGCAATAACTCTTTTTAATAGCGTGATGTGGTCTGGGTTAAAAAAAATAGCGCCTAAGACAGGCTTTTTATTAATAATAACCTTGCTTTCGCTAATGTATTCTTCAACAAAGTCTAGCCCATCGTTGCAGATTTCGTTAATTTTGCTGGGTGGGTAATTATAGCGTTGATATTTTGAGGCGATAACCTGTTTTAGGAGAGATGCTTTTAAAAATTGCTCCCTGTTGTATTGGAGCTCTGTCATTGTGACGAGTTGGCTCGTGAAGTTGTGCAGTTCAATGAGTTTCATTAGAAAACGACAGTTTGGGGCTGCGCCAATTCTTCTAAGGATTAAAGTTTGCTTGTTCAACTCAATCAGAAAACCGTGCTTACTTTGAATATCTTTTGGAAAAGTGTTGAGCGGTATCATGGTGACATCGTACTGAAACCCGCCTTGTTCTACCAAAATGTAGGGTGTAATAATGTCTTTAGCAATAGCAGGGTTGTTGGTTCTAACGCAGGTTTCATAAAAATCAAATTGTGAATTGTTTTTAATTTTAAAGTGCGTTGCTATGTTAATAATGTTGATCTGGAAGTTGTGGCCTTTAAAGTAAAGGCGAAGATTTTCTTCGTCGTGTTTTTTCTCGGTATATCGGCTATCTAGCCAAAGCGTAAATGAATACTGCTCTGCGTATTTTTTCCATTGGAATAAGCAGTTTGGTGTGAGATGGTTTTTAAGTTTTTCAGGAGAACCGATCCAAATAAAATGAATGTTGTTTGGTATCGTAAACATGCTTCAACTGTCCTTGTTATTATGTTTCTAAATCTCCTTGATTGAGGAGCGCACGTGATTATATTGCCGCACTTTGATAAGCGCAAACCTGTCTACAATCACGTGTACTGAGAGTGCCAAACATGCCTAAGGAAATGTGGCAGCTAGTCTCGGGCTGTGTTCTATTTCATTTCCAGCTTCTTTTTGTGTGCCCACATCTCTTCCCTTCTTGTATTGTTGAATAGCTAAGCATGCTATAGAGACAAGTGCGAGTACGCCTGCAATTGCCCAGCCTATAACAGGCGTTGCTAATAATGCGGATGTTATCAATAATGTCACTGCTGATCCCCCAGTAAAAGCACTGGCAGCGTGCCAGTTTTCACCTTTGTCGTAGAAGTGCTTTGTCGCGACAAAAGTCAGTATTGCCGCAACCGCCGCGCTTGCGCCTACGCAGGCAACGCCTAAGGCGGTGTTGATAAAGCCCGCCTCAAATGCGCCGAACATGAATGAGTTATGAATGCTCATATGTGCAATACCTTCTTGTGAGCTTGCGGCAATCACAGCAAATGGGGCGTAGGCGGATCCGCCAAATAACAATGAGCCGCCACCGTACTGTGCTCTGTTATATGTTTTGTTAAAGGCTTTTGGCAGCGCTTCTGTTTCTTCCACCAACATTGGACGCGCCATTGCGGCGACAACATAGGCCACGTTTCTTTTTTCTAAATCTTCTAGTCTTTTCTCTTCCTGCGCTAGTTCTTGTTTTGCTTGAATGATCGCAGCGGTTTTTTGTGCTTCTTCAGCAGCTCTTCTTTCTATTGCGGCTTGTCTCGCGTCTTCTGCAACATTGAACTGTGGCGAGATAAGTTCGAATAGCTGATTAAACCACGGCATGTCTTGTTTTGTTTTTTCAGAGATAAACATATTCGCGCAATCGATACTTTTCCAGGCGTGAACAGCTTCATTATAATGCTCTTGATCGTATAACGCCTCAGTGAGATCCCCATACGCTTTTCTGCTAAGTTCTTGAAGCGCTGGGATAAGCTCAGATACGCTTTTATATTCAGATTGAAAAAAGCCACGATCATAACTTGTTCCAGGTAAATTTTTCTTTAATTTCTCAGCTTTAATTATCGCTTTTTTTATAATGAACTGAATTTTTTTCGGCTCAGAAAGTTGTTGCGTCATGAGCGCCTGAGTTAATCTGTGGAGCGCTTTAAAGTGCGCGCTCTCATTGTCAAAACCAGATAGTGCTTTGCCAGCTGTTTGGCTTGATTTTTCGATTAACGCACTATATTGCGGGTCATTGATTTTGTTTGCCATCACGTTGCTTGCAAGCAAGTTGAGTTGAGCAGGGCTCATCGCTGAGATTATTCTTTCTAAACGTGCGTCTGATATATCCGCTGCCACATAGCTTCCTTTGAATTCAGCGGTGTTTGTTGCGTTTAGCGCCTTGTAAAGTGTTTTAACGGCAGCGCTTTCTTTTTCAGCAATTACATGCTCTGCTGCGAGCGCGGCTTTTTCCTCAGCGGCTTTTTTAGATAGGAGTTTCTGCAATTTCTTTTCTTTTCTTTGTGTTTCAAGATTCCCTGCCAAGTTTAGCATTCCTTGAAAAGCGATATCGCGATGGATCATTGGGAGGCTGGTGTCGTTTGTAGAAAATGCTAAAGAAAGCATTTCATACTTTGCTAATGCACCCTGTATTTTCACCTTTTGTGGGCCAGTGGCATTTTCTAGCCCCTTTTGCAGTGTGCTAGCAATCTTGCTGTTTGCTGTTTGCATGCTGGAAAGAAAGTGCTGATACTCAGCGCTGTTTAGTGCGTTTGGTTTATCGTAGTTTAGCGCTATAGATCTCACTATATTGATAGCGGCTATAGGTTTTGTTTTAACTAAAAACGCGTAGAGTGTTTCAGGCGAAAATTCTTTTTGACTAAGCGCTTGGAAGTCTTCATTTGATGAGGCGTGAAAAGCTTTAACGATATTATTATACATTCCACTATCCCCCCATTTTAGATACTATTCCCGTATCCACCCGCATTTTTGCGGTTACTTTTCTTTCTTATGGTTTAAGCATAACACGCGAACCTTAAGGAAATATTAAATACGCATACTGTTTTGTAACGGTTTGTAAGGGGGGTAAGTAATGCGTTGATATTTCGTTATCTTGTCAGCCAGTTTTTTTCACGAACTGAGTGAGGATCACAATTTGTTGGCCATTGACGCGTCCTTCTATATGTTCAGCGTTGTTTGGTACGAGTGATATCTTTCGAACCGCTGTGCCACGTTTTGCTGTAAAGCTGGTTCCTTTGACGTTTAAGTCTTTGATTAGTGTGACAGTGTCGCCTGCGCTAAGCATGACCCCATTGCTGTCTTTGTGTGTGATATCACTGCCGTGCGCCTCATTACCCGTTTGTGCCCAGGCAAGTGTTTCTTCGTCTAAGTAGAGCGTTTCAAGCAGGTCGCCTGCCCAGCTCTCAGATTGAGCCAGACGTGATAGCATGCGCCATGCGGTAACTTGCACGGCAGGCGTTGGGTTCCACATGCTGTCGTTTAAACAGCGCCAATGATTGAGAGTGAGTTCTTGAGTGGCGTTAACTTGTGCTAGGCAGGTTTCACAGAGCAGAACGCAGTGTTCGTCACGTCCATCATCATGAGGTGGAACATCGTAAGGGTTTAAATTGTTTGTCGCGCTGCACAACTCACACTGTGAACCACTACGGGAGTGAAGACTATTTTCTGTACTCATTATAAATGCTCTTAATTAATATAGTGTCGTGATTTTATCATTTGTGATTCGTTGATGCTAATTTGTATTTGGGGTGCATGTTATCAATCCCAGGCTGAGTTGAAGTCAGATGAGGTTAACGGGTGCTGTAGTTATGGAGGGGCGCTTGGCTTGCTTGAAAGTTACCGTGCTTGATACTTGAAAGAAGTAAGAGATCGCGCCAGCAATGATGAGTCCCTTCAGTAAACCTAGACCAAGATTTTTTGCAATATCCATATTTGAAGGTACTTTATTTTTCTTCATTATTCATCCAATCATTAATTAAGATAACTTCCATAAATGTTCTCAGAAACTGCTTTTGATTGCAATAGGATTTGGTAAAATTTACAACGATGCAGTGATGATAATAAAAATGATCTTGAACTACATTATCAAAAATGTAGTTGTGCATACTTTAATAAGGATGAGTTAACACATGGAAAACAGACCACGTAATATTTCTGAGCTTGAAGCTAAACAAAAAATCAACGAAATTGATTTCACAAAAATCATCAACAAAATGCAGATGTCGACAGGGTGGACGAAGAGACAGATTGTAAAAAGCGTCGAGTTGTACAGACACTTTCTGTTTTTAAAATTCAAATACGGCGAAGAGTATAAGTTGCCCCCTTCAGTTGATATCGATATTGTTTGGCAAAATCACATTTTAGGCACGCATCAATATCACGAGATTGTCAGGCCATTTTCGGCGGTTATCTCCATCACTATCCTTATTTTAGCATTGACGAGCATAGTGTATTCACGATTTAAATGCAGCGTTTGAGAATACACAGCGATTACACTTTGAAGAGTACGGAGATTATATCTATAAACTACGTTTTGAACCCTTCGCCGCGTTAACGAAGCGCGCTAAGAAGGCGTGGGTCGCCTTTAGAAATGCTCTCAACGATGTTGTAGCCCCTTTGCATGAAAACAAACACCGTTAAGCCTATGTGGGCCTTGCGCGCTATATTGAGTGCTGAGTGTTTAAGTGAGTCTCGTTATTTGTTTAACAAGGGGCTTCCTTTGTTTATACAAAAGCTCGGCGTTATGGTGAGAGGCGTATTTTTCGCGTGGATATTAACGCAATTAGGCGTTGAAGCGCTGGCTGCAGGCGGGCTGGTTCTGTCGCTTTTTATGTTGGTGTCTGGATTTTGCATTGGTTTGGTTTCTACGGTCTGTATCCAGCTCTCTTCATTGGCCAGTGCTAATCGTGCGGGTTCTGCTAAAAAATATATACAGCATGGTTCAATCCTTTCAAGCTTGGTGGCTTTGTTTTTCAGTGTTGTCCTTTGGAATGTAGAAACAGAATTAGTCTTCATTGGGCAGACTCCAGTGATAGCGGCATTAGCAGCGCAGTATGGAAAAGTGTTGTCGTTTGCGATTTTCCCCTTTTGTTGGTGGAGTGTATTATTTCAATATTGCATCAGTGAAGGCTTAACAAGGCTAGCGATGAGAGTTACATTAATGTCGGTCTACGTTGCGTTGGTGTTCGCTTATCCCTTGTCTTTGGGGGAGTTTGGCTTTGTTTCCTTAGGCTTTGCCGGCATGGGGGTTGCCACGTTGATAAGTGCGTTGTTCGCATTTCTTGTTGGGTTGTATTATGTGAAAAAGCACCTTGTTTTTTCACGACCACTTCCTGTATGGGAATCACAATATTCTGATAGGCGCCAGACGGCTGTTTTAATTTTAGCATACTCACCGACACTGTCTTGATAAAGCTGAGCTCTATCTTTATTGAACTGTGCTTGTTCAATCCAGACAGAGTTCATATAGGGCCCGATAAAAATCACAGCGATAATGCCAACGGCCCATCTAGCGGTTTTGCTATTCAGGGCATTGCGTATAGAGGCGCCACGAGGGGGGGGCGTCAGGCCCCTCGTTGTTGTCCTCTTTTATGTCGTCCTCATCATCTAGGTCCATTATTATTTTTCACCTATCATTTTATATATGCTTTTATTAGAACTATAGTAATCAATTTCCTATTATTCAAACATTTGGTTCAAGGTATGTACAGAAAACTGTGTTTATTGCCTGTTTTTTATCAGATTAGCTCATATTGTTCTAAAAATACACGTAAAGTTCTTAACAAAACGCCATGAAAGTTCAAATAAGGATCGGAAATTGTCATTTACAACTGTCGTTGTTAAAACTTTAGGCTTATTTAGTTCAATATAATGCCTGGATGTCGGATCAAGTTCGGTAAGACGCGTGATTTCAACGAACACAGCCATCGGGTATAATCATCAATAAAATTCGAGGGTTGAATGATGAATGAGTTGATTGCATGGCTTATAGATAAAACCTCTAATGAGCCAAATGCCGTATTAAAAGCCTCAACGATTGAGACACCTGTTGGGCCAATGCGTGCCGTTGCTGATGCCCATCACTTATACCTGTTGGAGTTCTTTGAGCGACTTGAGTTGGTGCCTGGAGTTGAGCGTTTAAAAAGTCGACTCAAGTCGTCTATTTCATTTGGAACCACGGCACCTCTTGAATCGATTTCAAGAGAGTTGAAAGCCTATTTCAACGGATCGCTAGATGAGTTTTTCACACCAATCAAAACGTTTGGCACAGAGTTTCAAAAAGGCGTTTGGAATGCCCTACAAGACATTCCACGAGGGGGGACCCTGTCCTATGCTGGGCTGGCATTAGCCATTAATAAACCCACAGCTTGCCGAGCGGTTGCGCGAGCCAATAGCACGAATCAGTTAGCAATTCTTATTCCCTGTCATCGTGTGATTAACAGTGATGGTGGGTTAGGCGGATATGCGGGTGGTGTTGATCGTAAAGCGTGGTTGCTTGATCATGAAAAAAATTAGCCGTTAAGTCTTAGCTTGCCTTCATACCAGTTGTTTAATTTTGTAGGTTTAACACCTAAGGAAAATAAAAGTTTTAACACCTGGTTCCCTAAAAATTGTCTGAAAGGGCCGCGTGTTTCAAAGCGTACCGGAGACACGAGCGCGGTGTGTTCTAGTAGTTTGGGCGTGGCATGTTCTTTCAAGCGAAGGCTAAGTATCGTGTCTTCAAAGATAGGTTCGTCGGGAATGGGAAAGACTTTTTCAGCCAACGTCCTGTCTACAAAAATGCCGTGATCTAAATAGACGATGTGTTTTTTCTTAAAGCGGACATTGTTTGAATACCATGAAATGAATTTATAAAGTTTCCCCGGTGGTGTGAATTTATGTAGGAATCCGCCCCAGGTTATTTCATTTGTTTGCGCGAGTTCTGCAATGCCTGCAGCTTGGATTAAAATTCTTGGGTGATAGAATAAGAGCGTGTTCCCTTTAGCCACATCAACCCCTGCATTCATGCGTCCTGCGCGTGTTGTACTCGTAGTTGGGTGAATGGTGGCATTGACGGATTGAGTGAGTTCTAGCGTGCCGTCGTCACTTCCGCTATCAACGCAAATGATTTCGGTATTGGGTAAGTTACTAATGCTGGGTAATATCTCGGCGAGATATCCGTGCTCAATTTCATTATATGTAGGGATAATTATTGATAACATGATTTATTGTGACATGTTATTGCGTTAGCAATCAAGACCCGCGGCCACGCCTGATGCCCAAGCCCATTGGAAGTTGAATCCCCCTAAATGCCCCGTGACGTCAACCACTTCGCCAATGAAATATAAGGATGGGTTTTCTAAGGTTGCCATTGTTTTTGAAGACAGGTGTTTTGTATCCACGCCACCGAGTGTCACTTCTGCAGTGCGGTAGCCTTCGGTGCCAGCGGGCTTTAATGTCCAGCTTGAGAGTTGATTCGCAATGTTCGCTAAGATCTCGTTTGAAATTTCAGCCAGTGGCGCATCGCTCACCGTTGGCCACCACAAAGGTTCGAGGCTCTGCACTAATTTTTTAGGTAAGTCGTTACTTAAAAAATTTCGGAGTAACGATTTGGAATGTTTGTTTTTTGTTGAGAGTAAATATTCATACGCATCGTGATCAGGAAGCAGGTTCACAGAAATGGATTCACCGGGTTGCCAATAACTTGAGAGTTGCAATACGGTAGGGCCGCTTAACCCACGGTGCGTGAAGAGTATGTCATCGGTGAAGCTCGCACGATCATTGCTGAGCGTTACGGGTAGCGAGACGCCGGAGAGTTCATTGGTTAATGCTTTGGTGCTATCTGTGAAAGTGAATGGGACCAAGCCTGCGGATTTGGGTAGTAGTGTTAAGCCAAACTGTTCTGCGACGTTGTAGCCATAGCCTGAGCCGCCGAGTGTGGGGATGGACAG
>DKOI01000037.1 GCA_002469885.1 Legionellales bacterium UBA7366
TACGGTTTTGCTTGACCACAACATCGTACAAATATTTAGGCCTAGCCGTAGCTAGGCAATATAGTGACTTAATTGGCTCCCATACGCCTTCTTTTGTAGCCTCATATTTTGTTACATGACGGACTCTACCAACAAAGTCCCAGCCAAACTTTAATATTAGTTTAAACCATCGGTTTCTAAACCCAGCATCAGTAATAACAATCGGACAACAGTTTTCTGGCAATATAGATTGAAGAGATATTAGAAAATCTTTATGTGATTTTTTTTGTATATTCACATTCTTTATAAGTTTTTGTGAGGATTGCTAGCGCTCGCCCGCCAACTTAAATGTATGCCGATAACATATGGTATGCGCCACACCGTGTCAGACCGGACCAGTCGATACTAATTTTGGATCGAAGATTAGCATTGATAATATGCTTTGTGATCACGCGGTAATAAATATAAGTTTTATCTTGTAGCGATTCATTTCCAAACAGCCTATCAAGACGTTTGATGTTATGTTTTACCGTTGTTTCTGTGAGCAATAATCCTCGCAAGTGCATGGTTAAGTCCTTTTGTTTTTTAGTAGGTAAGAGTTTTAAAAAAATTATAACCTTGAGGATAAAAACTATGTTACACCAAAGAGACATGCGCGCTGACTCCGCGACTCAACTAAAAGAATTTTATGCGACAGAAAGTAAACGCTATCATCAGATAGCTACCGATAAACTCGATGCATTAAAAAGCAATCCAGCCTTCGCCAATCACACAAAGCAAAAAGACGAACTGTCAGATCTAGATTATTTCTTGCTTCTAAAGGTAGCAAGCAACAACGGTGGGAACCTTGCCCTCTACGGCCTCTATCACGGTGAAATTATGAATAGGATTTGTCAGGGCGAAAGGTTTTCACCATCACTTCGCACCGAAATTAATGAAGCGAACAACGACTCTCCTCTTCGTAAATTTCTAGCGCAGTACGATGCAGTCGTCACCAAGTTTTTCTCTGCTCCCAGCGCTGCCGATAGCTCTACAACCAGCACCGCAGACACGCAAACCTTCAATAAAGGCTGCGCTATATTATAGAGAAAGGGGGACAGGTACATTTATCCACATCTGTGGATAAATGTACCTGTCCCCACCTTGTTACAAAACATCGAACACGTTCTCAGGTGGGCGACCAATAGCCACCTTATCATCAACAACCACAATCGGACGCTCAATCAACTTTGGAGATTTAATCATCGCCTTGATAAGTTCGTTTTCAGTCAGTTTGGGATTATCTAACTTCATCTCTTTATACTCAGCCTCTTTACGACGCATTAATTCACGAGGCGTTAAGGCTAAAAACTTCAAGATCTTTTTTAACTGTGCTTGCGTTGGTGGATTTTGCAAGTATTCAATCACATCAACATCAAGGTCTTCAGCCTCAAGTAACTTCAAGGTTTCTCGAGATTTCGAACAACGTGGATTATGATAAATTTTAACTTTTGTCATCAGCTTCTCCTTGCTTATACACAACATCCAATACTTTTGCTGCACGCACTTCATCCAAACGCCCAACAGGCAGTGAGGTTGGCGCAGCTTTCAACGACTCTGGTGACTCAATGATTTGTTGACGAATTGCAATCATCGCATCAATAAACCCATCCAACGCTTCTTTACTTTCTGTCTCAGTTGGCTCAATCAGCAAACACTCTGGCACTAACAATGGAAAATACATCGTTGGCGCATGAAACCCATGATCCAGCAAACATTTCGCTAAATCCAACGCCGTCACACCGTATTCTTTTGCTTCTGACTTCAAGGTCACAATAAATTCATGCGTTGCCATTCTGTCAGGATAAGCTAATTCAAAACCCGCTTGGCTTAATCGCGCTTGCAAATAATTCGCATTCAATACCGCAAACTCTGCAGCCCTATGCATACCATCACGCCCTAAAATTGATGCGTAAAGATAAGCACGAACCAAAATGCCCGCATTACCCATAAACGCAGAGAGTCGACCGATACTGTTTGGTCTTTCCGCCCCGGTTAACCAACGATACGAACCCGCTTCACGCGCAACCATTGGCGTCGGTAAAAATTCTGCTAGACGCTTGCCCGCAGCAACTGGGCCCGAACCCGGACCACCCCCACCGTGAGGTGTGGCAAATGTTTTATGTAAATTCAAATGGACCACATCAAAACCCATGTCACCCGGACGCACCTTCCCTAAAATGGCATTCAAATTCGCGCCATCGTAATAAAGCAATCCACCCGCATCATGAACAATCTTCGCAATTTCTTCAATCTTACGTTCAAATACACCCAAGGTGGATGGATTCGTCAACATAATGCCCGCAGTCTGTGGTCCAACTGCCGCACGCAATGCGTCGATATCTAAATCGCCATCACTACCCGTAAGCACTTCCTTCACCACAAAACCACACTGCGCAGCACTTGCAGGGTTCGTACCGTGCGCTGCATCAGGAATTAAAATTTCACGTCTTGCATCATCTCCACGCGCATCATGATACGCACGAATCATCGCAACACCTGCAAATTCACCCTGCGCACCCGCCATCGGTGTGAGCGATACCGCTTCCATCCCCGTGACTTCTTTCAACATTTCTTGCAAATCAAACGCACACGCTAAATAACCCTGACTGTCTTGCTCAGGCGCTAAGGGATGACGCAACAACAAACCTGGCAAACTCGCCAAGCGATGAACACCACGCGGGTTATATTTCATCGTACAAGAACCCAAAGGATAAAACTGTGTATCAATCGAAAAGTTTTTCTGTGACAAGCGCGTAAAATGACGCACCGCTTGAAGCTCTGAGACCTCAGGCATTAAAGGCTTAGATTTTCGTAACAAATGACTCGGTATGTTTTTTGTCACAGGCAAGGCCTTTGGCATTTGAGCGTGTGCTACACGCCCTTCTCGTCCAATCTCAAAAATTAATTTACTCATAATTAAGCCACCTCTGTATTGGTTGTTGAGGCTGCTGGCGTTTGCGCTTTAATAACGCTTTCTAACGCCAGAGCAAATTGATCAAGGTCTTCTTGTGTTTTGGTTTCTGTTGCGCAAACTAACAAGCAATCTTGTAGCTCAGGATACCATTCACCCACCGCAACGCCACCTTGAATACCCTGCTCTCGCAATGCTTCTAACACAGGCTGCACTGGCACGGGTAGCTGTAACACAGCTTCATGAAAAAATGCTTGTGTGAAACACTGTTTCACACCACTGATTTTTTTCGCTGCCTGCAATAGCATCATTGTATTAGCATGCGAATGACTCGCCACTCGTTGCAATCCTTCGTGACCCAATATACTCATGTGAATTGTTGCCGCAGTCACCATCAATCCTTGGTTGGTGCAAATGTTTGATGTGGCTTTTGCACGCCTGATATGTTGCTCACGTGCTTGCAGGGTTAACGTGAACCCTTCGCGCCCTGTTGCATCTTCTGTTTTACCGACAATGCGCCCAGGTAATTGTCTGATGTGTGCTTTTTTACACGTTAAAAACCCAAAGTAAGGTCCACCTGATGCCATCGGAATCCCGAGAGGTTGCCCTTCACCGCAAGTAATATCTACGCCATTCTCGCCCCACGCACCTGGTTCTTTCAATAATGCTAATGAGATTGGGTTCACAACTGCAATAGCCAAAGCCTTATGCGCATGCGCCCAATCAGTTAATGCATCCACCTCTTCTAACACACCAAAAAAATTAGGATGCGCAATAATCACCGCAGCAATATCATCACTGGCTTTTAATGCGTTTATATCTGTTTTTCCTGTTGCCTGGTCGTAGGCAATATCTTCTAAAACAACATCGTGATGTTTTAAAATAGCGGTTAATACTTCACGATAAAGCGGATGCAACGATTGCGGTACCAGCACACGCTTAGCACGTCGCTTAACTCTCAACGCCATCAACACTGATTCTGCCAACGCACTCGCGCCATCGTAATTCGAAGCGTTCGACACATCCATACCGGTCAAACTCGCCATCATTGTTTGATATTCATATAACAACTGCAATGTGCCTTGACTCGCTTCAGCTTGATACGGCGTGTACGCTGTCATAAATTCACCGCGCGATGTGATGTCCCACACCGCTGCTGGAATGTGATGCTCATAGGCACCAGCGCCTATAAAACATAAGTCCCGCTCATCAGCCCGCGCGCGCGCCGCCATAATACGGCCCATTTCCATTTCAGTTCTACCTTCTGCAATCGTTTTTAATTCAGTGCGCAAACTCGTTGGAATTTCTGCAAAAAGATCATTGATCTCATGCACATCAATCGCTGACAACATCTCATTGACATCAGCTTTCGTATGAGGAATAAACGGCATAATTTGTTTACCTTAGTGTGCTTCTGAAGCAATTTGTGTTGCATACCCATCTGCGTCTAACAAGTTCTCGATAGGCGCATCGTGAATTGAACGCACGCGAAACAACCAGCCTGAACCGTAAGGATCTTCATTCACAAGCTCTGGGCGATCAATTAACGCTTCGTTAATTTCAACCACTTCACCGGTCACAGGACTATAGACATCAGATGCTGCTTTTACAGACTCAACAACACCTGCTTCACCGCTAGATTCAACTTCTTCTCCGGTGCCAGGCAATTCTATGTAAACGATATCGCCCAACAAACATTGTGCGTGATCCGTAATGCCAACGGTGTAAAGGTCTTCATCCTCTTTTTTCACCCACTCGTGACTGTTTGAATACTGTAAATCTTTCGGTATCTCGCTCATAATATTTTTCCTTATAACTCTTTAATTGCTTTTGCCACTTTGCCTTTTCGAACAAAAGACGGTTTCACAATGAATGCACTGATTTCTTTACCGCGCATATCAACAGCACAGCGTAGTTCTTCGTTAGGCGGCACTAAGGCTAAACCAATGCCTTTAGAGAGCGTAGGTGAAAACGTGCCACTGGTAATAACACCTTCGCCTACGCCGTCAATCAATACTTTTTGCCCTCTTCGCAACACGCCTTTGCCTTCTAACACTACACCCACCAATTCGCGCTTGATACCGCTGTCACGCTGCTCATCTAATGCGGTACGTCCTACGAAGTCTCTGTCTTCGGGGTCAAAAGCTACTGTCCATGCCAGATTCGCCTCTAACGGAGAGATAGTGTCATCCATATCTTGGCCATAAAGGTTTAAACCTGCTTCTAAACGCAAGGTATCGCGCGCACCCAACCCACAAGGCTGGACACCTTCATTTAATAAGGCCCGCCATAACGCGGGCGCTTCTAATTCTGGTAGTAAAATTTCGAAACCCGCCTCGCCTGTGTAACCTGTATTAGCGACGAGCCAACCATCGGCCAAAGCGGCATGAAAAGGTTTTAAAGTACTGGCTTTTTCACGCAAACTGTCTGACAAAACAGCCAATGTTTTGTCGATGGCGTTCGGCCCTTGCACCGCAATCATCGCCAGTGACGACTGCTCTGTCATCGTTGCATTAAAAGATTTGATTTGCTTTTCAAGCCAAGCAATGTCTTTATCACGTGTACCTGCATTGACCACTAAGCGGAAAAAATTATCACCCAACTTATAAACGATCAAATCATCAACAACGCCACCTTTTTCATTTAACATGCATGTGTAGAGTGCTCTACCAATGACATCCAAACGCGCAACATCATTAGCCAATAAATTTCTGAGGAAAGACTCTGCATCATCGCCTTTGATATCGACAATGGTCATATGTGAAACATCAAACATACCCGCATCTTGGCGCACCACATGGTGTTCATTAACTTGAGAGCCATAGTGAATGGGCATTTCCCAACCAGCGAAGGGCACAATTTTTGCGCCTGCCTGGGTATGCAGATCAAATAAAGCGGTTTTCTTCAACATCCTATTACACCGTTTTTAATCAAGAAGGCGAAAGTATACCTGCAATTCTTAGGGAGATAAACCACTGAGCGACGCGTAAAAAGCGCTCAAAACCCTATGCCTTCATATACACACTCTTGCTCTCGTGCATTCCATTATGATAAAACAACCCAACCCGTTAACCTACACCATGAAGACACTTTACTCTATGAAAATTAATAAAGACCAAAATTTCATATTACCTTGCAGCCTCATTTTTTTTATCGCGTTTTATAGCCTTTCTGTATACTGGTTCCATTGCGGATATTTCTCAGAATTTGATCTATTGTTCGACGCTGAC
>DKOI01000016.1 GCA_002469885.1 Legionellales bacterium UBA7366
ATATTTTTCCCAGTGGCCAGACTTCTCCCATAAAACACGGTCAGCCATGATGGGAGTGTTCACCTCTTGATAATCACCCTCAATCAGCTTGTCACGAACATATTTCTGAATAGTTTGATAAATTTTATAGCCGTTATCATGCCAAAACACCATGCCAGGCGCCTCTTCTTGCATGTGGTATAAATCCATCTGCTTAGCGATCTTACGGTGATCGCGCTTCTCAGCCTCTTCTAGACGCGTTAAATACGCTTTCAGCGCCTTTTTATCAGCCCAAGCCGTGCCATAAACACGCTGTAACATTTCATTACTAGAATCACCACGCCAGTAGGCGCCTGAAACCTTTGTCAACTTAAAGGCTTTTAACTTGCCGGTACTTGGCACATGTGGTCCACGGCATAAATCAGTGAACTCACCTTGCGTGTAAAGTGAGAGCGTTTGATCTTGCGGAATATCTTCAATAATACGCGCCTTATAAATTTCGCCTTGATCGCTGAAAAATTTAATCGCCTCATCACGTGACATTTCTTGACGCGTCACCGGAAAGTTTTCTTTCGCAATCTTCGCCATCATTTTTTCAATGTCGGATAAGTCTTCAGGCGTAAATGGACGGCCAAACGCGAAGTCATAGTAAAAGCCATTTTCAATAACAGGACCAATGGTGACTTGCGCTTGTGGAAATAGTCGTTTAACAGCTTGCGCGAGTAAATGTGCGGTTGAGTGGCGAAGCACCTCTAAGCCTTCATCATTTTTGCTGGTGATAATAGCAAGCGTTGAGTCAGTGTCGATGGTGTAAGAAGTGTCAACCATTTCATCACCCACTTTACCAGCGAGCGCAGCCTTAGCTAACCCCTCACCAATACTCATCGCAACATCGTAAACAGACACTGGCTGTTCAAATGTTTTTTGTGTGCCATCAGGCAACGTTATCACTGGCATAATTACCCTTAAAAATCATGAAAAATATTTGGTAGGCACGAGTGGGATCGAACCACCGACCACCACCATGTCAAGGTGGTGCTCTACCACTGAGCTACGTGCCTGGAACCCGGTAAATTAACATTTTAGGGTGGATATCGCAAGACCTCTCCGATAGGAGGGGCAGGATTATTTGAAATTCACTATGGAGATTACTTTCTAACCACAAGCAAGTCGATTGCCATCAACAATGCAGAACTATCGACAGGCTTGGCAAACGATACGGCAGCGCCTAAATCTTCAGACAAATCAAGGTAACCAATTGGATCTGCGCGACCACCACCTGAGATAGCGATGATTTCCATGTCAGGATGATTCTTACGCACTTCGCTGATCAATTCAGTTCCGCTCTTTTTAGGCATGATGATATCAGTTACCAACACATCCGGATGAAAGTCTTGCAATGTTGAAAGTGCATCTTCACCATCAACTGCAGTCTCAACCTCATGCGAAGCTCTAATCAACATTTGAGAAAGCATATCACGAACAGCTTCATCATCTTCGACCAACAACACCTTGACCATGCTTACATCTCCTATTGCTCACCGCTATATTGCGGCAAATAAATATAAAAAGTTGACCCCTTCCCTAACAAGCTGTTAGCCAAGATGATTCCGTTATGATTCTTAATAATACCATGCGCCATCGACAAACCCAATCCTGTGCCTGAGCCAACTTCTTTTGTGGTATAGAAAGGCTCAAACAAACGCTGCAAGGTTTCATCGCTCATACCCTCCCCATCATCCTTAATCCCAATGCAAAAGTAAACATCGGCAATTTTATCCGGCATGGATTTCAAAGGCTCTTGATCGGCATGTGATGCAGACAAATGAACGGTGATATTGCCGTACTCTTGAATTGCATCTACAGCATTATTGACGATATTAATGAGCACCTGCTCTATATCGGTATGGCTACCATACACTATCGCCTCATCAACCTTAATCTCTCTATCCAATTGAACATTCGCCGGCACAATCGGTTTTAATAAATCGAAACAAACATCCACAATTTCAACTAAATTCATCTTTTCAAATTGATGGGCTTCTTGACGACTAAAGGACAAAATGCTCGAGACAAGCTTCTTACCTCGCTGCCCTGCTTTTATCACCTTACCCAAATTATCATAGACTAACGTGTCTTCAGGCAAGTCTTGTCTCGCCATTTCAACATACCCCATAATGGCGTAAAGAATATTATTGAAATCATGCGCAACACCACCAGCCAATGTGCCAATAGCTTCTAATTTTTGACTTTGTTGCAACGCCTTTTCTAAACGTTGTTTAATTTGCTCAGTGCGTTTTCGATCAATCGTCTCTTTACGTAAATTTTCATGCGCGACAAAGACCATACGCGCATGCTTAAAACTTAACTGTGACAAGAAAATAGCAATCATCAACAATAATGCAACTGTCACGCCTGCCAGCAAAACAAACGTTGGCATATGCTCACCCTGCTGATCCAACAATGCTTGCGTTGGCATCAACTTTATTTGCCAATTAACATCCTGCAATCTAAAGCTTGCCACCTTACCCCATTGTTTCTGCAGTACCGGATCAATATCACCATCGTGAAAAACAACATCGCCAGACTGCGAAATAGAAACAGCGTACCCCGCCTCCACTTCATTTGACAAAAGGTTATTGAACAATAATTCTGGGTCAACCACCCCAACCAAAAACCCACTAAAAATTCCGTGAGTATAAAGCGTAGTATAAATATAAAATTCGTGCGCATTATCATCGAGGTCTACAATTTTAGTAATGCCCACAATATTTTTATGACGAGAGTCGAATAAAACATCTCGACGATTGATTGATATGTGAGAATTAATGCCCTCAGGAAATTCTTCTGGAACGGCCCAACGCACTTCAAAATCATCATCCACCCACTGTAACGCCTGAAAACTTGGATAATAATCCATAAACGTTTTAGCATCAGTTCGCCATTCAAGCTCGGGGGTTCCGCCACGAACCTCCCAACGTTTTGCCATAGAGCGAATCGCATACATTTCAAATTCAATACGCGCTGAAATTTCTTGCTTAACATGAATAGCCTGGAAGGTGACCATTGCGCGTAAATTTTTATTGCGCGTTTCACGCATTGCATTCCATAAAAATAATGTGAAAATGATAATGGCTGCACCCACGATTAAAGGTAAGAGCTTAAACTGGCGTAATTTTTTTCCGGTGACCTGATGAATTGACGAGCCCAACATCAAAATACCAACAAACAATATCGCTAATGCAAAGGCATAATTGACCAAAGAATATTTCGGCAATAGGGGAATTAAGAACGGCTGATGTGAAAACCAATTAACAAAGGAGGATACGCTGACTAAAATCAACAATGCAGCAACAACTGCAATGAGCAGCCAGATTCCTTTGGGCAGTTGCTTTAACTCTATCATCTCGCATCCTTGCGTGAATAAGTGCTCCACATTTGAACACTTTAGCCTATTTCTTTATTATACACAGTATCAGAATAAAAAAAAACCAAACTAACTGTGGGCCAGCAATAGCTCATTAACCTTCTTAATCGTATCCCGAGTGCCGGCAGCCTCTTCGAATTCCAGGTTGGCGGCATGATTAAACATTTTCTTTTCAAGCTTATCAAGCTCAGCAAGCAACGCCTTTGAAGACATCGCTTCATACTGGGCTAAATCATTCTTTGGTTTCGCAAATCGCTTGCCGCGCGCACCCTCCTCAGAGTAAGCCCCTTCCATGACATCATGCACTGCCTTTACAATCGTCTTAGGCGTAATACCATATTTCTTATTGTAAGCTGCTTGAATCACACGACGTCGATCCGTTTCATCCATCGCACGCTGCATAGAACCCGTTATTTTATCTGCATACAAAACCGCTTTTCCATGCACATTTCGTGCAGCGCGACCAATCGTCTGAATGAGCGAACGGTCAGATCGTAAAAAACCCTCTTTGTCTGCATCTAAAATGGCGACCAGCGTCACTTCAGGTAAATCTAAACCTTCTCGCAATAAGTTAATTCCCACAATCACATCAATAGTGCCTAACCGTAAATCGCGAATCACTTCCATACGCTCAATTGTCGTCACATCAGAATGCAAGTATCGTACTTTAACACCATGCTCAGCGAGGTATTCTGTTAAATCTTCAGACATGCGCTTGGTTAAGGTGGTTACCAACACGCGTTCATTTTTGGCTGCTCTGATTTGAATCTCAGACAACACATCGTCCACCTGCGTATCCACAGGACGCACCTCAATTTGAGGATCTAACAAACCCGTCGGCCTAACAACTTGCTCGACAATATTACCCGAGGTTGTATTTTCATACTCACCCGGGGTTGCGGAAATGTAGATTAACTGCGATGCTAAATTAGAGAATTCATCAAAGCGCAGCGGCCTGTTATCCAAAGCTGATGGCAATCGGAAACCATACTCAACAAGCGTTGTTTTACGCGACGAATCACCCTTATACATTGCACCCAATTGAGGCACTGTCACATGCGATTCATCCACAAAAATAAGTGCATCTTTAGGTAGATATTCTAGCAACGTTGGTGGCGCATCGCCCGGCGCTCTGCCTGACAAATAACGTGAATAATTTTCAATACCCGAACAATAGCCGAGCTCCAACATCATCTCAATATCAAACCGAATCCGTTGCTCGAGCCGCTGCACTTCAACCAACTTGTTCGCATCACGCAACACTTGTAACCGATCTTTTAATTCTTCTTTAATCTCTTCAACTGTCTTTAACACTTGCTCACGCGGGGTAACATAATGTGTTTTAGGAAAGATGGTGGCCCTGGGGACACGGCGAAAAACCTCACCTGTTAAAGGATCAAAGATAGCTATGTCATCAATTTCATCGTCAAACAAGGAAACACGAACCGCTTCGAACTCTGAGTCTGCAGGATAGATGTCGATGATATCGCCACGAACGCGATAGGTGGCGCGATGAAAATCTGCATCGTTACGCGCGTATTGCAATTCAGCTAACCGCCGCAATAAGGTGCGCTGATTAATCTTCTCACCTCGATCTAAATGAATCACCATACTCAAATATTGTTTTGGATCACCCAAGCCGTAAATTGCAGAAACCGTTGCCACAATCACCGTGTCTCGACGCTCCATAATCGCCTTCGTTGCTGATAAACGCATTTGCTCAATATGGGCATTTACCGCAGAATCTTTTTCAATGAATGTATCGCTGGCAGGTACATACGCTTCCGGCTGATAATAGTCATAATATGAGACAAAATATTCGACGCAATTATTAGGAAAAAACTCTTTCATTTCACCATAGAGTTGCGCTGCTAACGTTTTATTGGGCGCTAATATTAATGCCGGTCGATCCAGTGTTTGAATCACATTAGCAACGGTATACGTTTTCCCAGATCCAGTCACACCCAACAAGGTTTGATGCGCAAGCCCCGACTCCACGCCCTCTAACAAAGATGCAATCGCTGCTGGCTGATCACCACTGGGCTTGAATTTAGACTTCAGTTCGAACGATTTAGTCAAGTAAAAACTCCCGCACTTCTTCTAGAAAACCAAAACGTTTCAAGTTGCTAATACGCATCGGATATAGCACGCCATCAATGTGATCTGCTTCATGTTGAATAATCCGTGCAGCATACCCCGCTAACTCACCTTCAATCGCTTTACCCGTTCTATCAAATCCGCTGAATCGGATTTTATTCGCCCGATCCACTTCACCATACATTCCCGGAACAGACAAACACCCCTCCCAATCGGTTGTTACAGTGTCGTCAAGAATGTCAATCACAGGGTTAACTACAATGGTAACAGGCCTTTTGGGAATATTTTTTGCCAAAGCACACGTCTCCGTGATTTCAAACAAAATGATTCGTAGTGAACTATAGACCTGAGGGGCGGCGATTCCAACACCTCCATATTGCTCATGAGCCAACAACATGTCGTCAATCACTTTCTGCACCTCAGGCGAATCAATATCATTTACTTGCGCTGCAGGCTCCATCAACACAGGATGCCCCATTCGCGCAATCTCAACCTGCCTGCCTTCTTCCTGCACTATCCACCTCGCCTTCTTGTAAATAGAGCTATTATAACTATAATGGGGCCGATAGAAACTTTTCAGGAGATTATGGATAAATGAGCACAAAAATAGAACTTTCAAAACGTGTACAAATGATTAAACCCTCACCTACCGTTGCCATCACAGGACAAGCCATCGCCCTCAAAGCGCAAGGCAAAGACATCATCAGCTTAAGCGTCGGTGAACCCGACTTTGACACACCTGAATTTGTTCGCCAGTCAGGGATTGACGCCATCAACACAGGTAAAACACGTTACACAGCATTAGACGGCACCGCAGACCTCAAACAAGCCATCGTTTTAAAATTTAAGCGTGATAACGACTTAGACTACGCGCCTGAAGAAATCGTTGTTAGCAGCGGCGCAAAACAAGCCATTTACAACTTAATGCAAGCCACCTTAAACGCTGGCGATGAAGTGCTCATTCCAGCGCCTTACTGGGTGTCTTATCCCGAC
>DKOI01000117.1 GCA_002469885.1 Legionellales bacterium UBA7366
CAATAACAGGAACTTTAGCGTTATCGCGCACAAAGTTAATGAGGGCGTGTGAGCCTCGTGGAATGCACACATCCACGTAGCCGGTTGCGTTGAGTAAGGTTTTGATTTCTTCACGATTTGGCGGCATAAGGTAAACAATGTTCGCGTCGAGGTTGTGTGTTTCAAGGGCCTTGCAGATTAGCTGGGTTAATACTATGTTGCTGTGATTGGCTTCTTTGCCACCTTTTAAAACGCACGCATTGCCTGTTTTAAAGCACAGTGAAAACACATCGATGGTTACGTTGGGGCGCGATTCATAGATTACGCCGACGACACCAATGGGTGTGCAGGTTTTCTTGAGTAATAAACCGTTTGGTAGCTCACTCTCGCTTAGTGCGCGACCAATAGGGGAGGAGAGAGAGGCTACGTTTTCGACGTCACTCGCGATACCGAGGATGCGTTCTTCGTTTAACAAGAGCCGATCATACTTTGGATCGGACTTATCCATTAGGGCTAAATCTTTTTCATTTTCAGTGATGATGTCATCACTGTGTTCTCGTAGTAGATCCGCTAGTGTGATGAGAACGGTGTTCGTGTCAATCTCGCTAAGCACGTTCATTGTACGGCTGGCAATTTTGACGTTTTTCAAATGCCCAATAACATCGCTCATGGTTTATGTTCCTATTTTAATGAGCAAGTGATCATAGTGAATGATTTCAGGCTTGCCTTTTTTTCCAATATGTTCTTTGAGTGTGTTTGAATCGTATCTCGCGATACCTATTCCAATTTGTTGTTTTCCAGGGGAGATGACTTCGATAAGATCGCCTTTTTGAAAATTGCCCGTGCATTCTTCAATGCCAACAGGGAGGAGGCTGATTGATCGCTTGCCTTCTTTTAGGATGTCAAAGAGGCATTGATTCACTTCAATGGATCCGTTTTTTTGCCAGTCACTAAAGGCCATCCAGCGCTTGATATTGGATTTCTTGGTTTGCGCTAAGATGCTTGTGCCAACCTTGTCGCCAGCCATGATTTTAGGGATGGCATCATCGACGTTGATGTTAATGATATGCGTTGATATGCCTAAGCCAGAAATTTTTCGAGCAACGCCGAGTTTGCTAATCATTCCGCCTCGGCCGTGTGTGCTCGTTGTTTTTGATACGCTAGGCCAGTTGGATTCATCATCTGGATTGATGATTGATATTAATTGTGCGTCGGGTTCGTCGGGGTGTTTATCGAAAACGCCATCGACTGTCGTGAAAATAATTAATTTTTCAGCGCCTAGTTGCGCCGCAATCAGTCCTGCCAATTCATCATTGTCAGTAAAAATCAGTTCTTCAATAGAGACGCTGTCATTCTCATTCACGACAGGGATAATGTTTTTATGTTCAAGAATGTTTTTCAATATTTTTATGATATTGAGGTAATGTGATCTTGTTTGAAAATCATGTTTAGTCAGCAAGAGCTGTGCCGTTAGCAAATTGTGCTTTTTAAACAGGTGGCGATATTCTTGAATCAGCTCGGGTTGACCGAGGCTGCTCAATACTTGTTTCTCTACGGTGGTTCTGCCGTAGTCTGGCCCGAGGAGCTCGTGTGATACGCGTCTGCCGGTGCTGACTGCGCCTGAGCTCACGAGAACAACTTGATGGCCGGCTTGTTGTAGTTCAGCCACTTGTTTTGTGAGCGCCGTTAATGCGCCTTTATGCACAGTGCCGTCTGATTCAATAATTGCGTGTGTGCCTACTTTGACGACCACTTTCACGTTGCGTACCCCGTTAATTTGTATTCGTTATCATATCATTCAAGTCGTATCATTTCAAAGCAACTAAGATCAATAATTGCACACAAAGCAGCGCTATGTCATGGATTTACCAAAGCAGTCAGTAAGTGGTAAACTGTCGTCATAATATAAAGTCATTATTCGGGAGTCTTCATGATTGATTTTAAGCAAGTTCAGCGTCATATCGGGTTTATTATTGAGGTTGATCGCTTGAAAGGGGTTTTACGCCAAACCTCGCCTGTTGGGTTGGAGCGCCGAGAAAATTCCGCCGAGCATAGCTGGCAAGTCGCTCTTTGCGCGATTGTCTTTGAAGAGCACGCCAGTGAACCTGTTGATTTGCTCAAAGTCATTAAAATGTTGTTGATCCACGATGTGGTCGAAGTCGATGTGGGCGATGTATTCCATTACGATAAAAATGTCACAGAAAATCTGTATGAAAAAGAATTGGCAGCAGCGCAGCGATTGTTTGGTCTTTTAGACAAGCCCTTGGGTGATGAATTGTTATCACTTTGGATGGAGTTTGAAAAAAAAGAATCGGCAGAAGCAAGATACGCTTGCGCAATAGATCGTGTTATCGCTTTTGTGATGAATGCTGAAAATCAAGGCGGCACATGGAAAAAATACGGCATTACACCCGAGCAGGTCTTGGAAAAAAACAAACATATCAAAAAAGGGTCCGAAGCGCTCTGGCTAGCAGCGAATAAAATGGTTGAAGATGTTTTCGCTTAAGGTCAGTTGTTTATTCATCGGGTTTTGAGCGACGTAGTTTTTTTTGTGAACCGCGTTTCTTTTTACTTTGCAGGCGCTTTTGAACGGAGCCATAGGTTGGTTTAGTTTGCCTTCGGTGTTTTGGTACGATGGTGGCGCGCTTGATGTAATCTTTCAAGCGGTCAATGGCGTCTTGTTTGTTTCGTGCTTGTGTGCGGTAACAGCTGGCTTTAATCAGTAGGTCACCTTCGCTGGATATCTTGTTGTGAGCGAGCTTCATTAATCGTCGTTTAATGATGGGTGGAATAGATCTTGAGGTGTTCACATTAAAGCGCAACAGCACAGCGGTTGCGAGCTTATTCACGTTTTGACCGCCAGGGCCTGGAGAGCAGATGTATGAGAACGAGAGCTCTGATTCATCGAGTTTAATGGTTTGGGTTATATCAATCATGTGTTTCACGGTGCTTTATTTAAGTAACGCTATAGTTGCATCGAGGAGCTGTGGAGGTCAAGCATAATCTATTGATAATAGGGTGGTGAGGCGGGTTTGCTTGATATGCTGCCCTAGATTAGCTATATTTTAAAAAACGGGTCGATAATGTTTCTGGAGAGGTTTTCCAATGAAAGTGGTGTCAAAAGCGTTAGTTGTCTCCTTAGTGTTTCTCAGTATTTCCGCTTTTGCTGATGATGTCACGCTGGCCGGTTATATCACTAATCAAACAAACAAAGTCCTCAAGTTGCAAAAGCAACCCCGAAATGCAAGTTTTCCGAGTTCTTTGCATATTGATATGGAATGGCCGGAGGAGTTTCAAACCTATTTGGTTGGCTTGCCTTACTCAAAAATCACTGAAGAAGATCGTTATACGGCGCCGATCGTATATACGGCTAAAGGCAGTGACGGTAAGCAGTATGGCTGCAAGTTTGCGTTTAGTTATGGCGCTCAAATCAAATCAAAAGCTTTGGGTTGGGATGACGATCAAACGCATTGCGAGCCGGGTGTGACTATTATTATTTCTGGCCGAATTCCTTAACGATTTACATTTTTAGTCCGCCATGGTTTAATGCCTCAAGTTCAAAAAAATCGAGGTAATCAATCATGAGCGGTGGATCAACTTTATCTATACTAACGAAGGCTGAGCGAGATCTATATAATTTAAAGCCGTCTAAAAGCAGCAATTCCTTGAGCACTACGAAGCTAGGCTCAATCAAGTTTACAATTCTGGCGTACAAAAACGAATTGGGTTTCGTGATTTAACGTTTACATTTGATAAGAGCGATAGACCGACACTCTCGTGCAAGCTAGATAATTTAGCTTTCGATAAAGCAAAGCGTGAAAAAAATCGTTTGAGTTTAACCATGCCACATATTAGCTCCTACGAGAAAATACGTAATATCACTTCAATGATGATGAATTTTTCAATGCTCGTTTTTTAAACCCCAAGTATCTGCTTTCCTCTTTTCGTGGCGTGTATGGAGCTGAGGGTGATATGCGATACAGCTTTTCGCCTGTTTCTCAGTCTGAACACAAGTCAAGACATGAGAGGGTTGAAGAGATTTCACTAAAAGGCGATACGTTTTGGCTGAGCAAAAGAAACAGTGCTGGCGATAGAGTGTTTAATGTAACGGCCTTGTTTTTGGCGATTGCTGAAATAAATTTGAAAAGTTTAAGATTAATCTATCCTGAACCATTCGCATTGGATTCAACGTGTGAGGAAGACGATCAGTTTTTCGACCCTATTACGTATAAAATAATTAAAGAACCTGTATATATTAAGCCTGACATTTCTAGTGATGGTGAGCCAACACAATACTATGAAGCCAGTACGTTGGGTGAAGTGTTGCTCTCAATGTGTGGCCGTTCACCGCTGACCAAAAGAAAGGTTACTGAAGATGACGTCATTCCTGCGCCGAAATCTTTTGTGAATAAATTAAAGCATTTCACGCAGGTTCGAGAGTCGCGCCATCTTAGGGGGGGGCTCATGCGTTAGGGGATACGCTGTTGCTTGGGAGTTTTCCCGTAGTCGTTCCCGTTGAGAAGAGCTTGCATTCCGAGTTTAGTTCTTTTGCTTCTTCTTCATCTTTTGATTTAGATCTTGTAGACACACCGGTTTATCGTTCTATTGATATGGGTGGCTCTGCTCAATCATATTCTTATGATGAAGATGAGGAGCTTCGTGATATTTTTGATCGGCCGGTTACTCGAGGTATTGATGTTGCGCCGCTCCCATCTACGTTGAGCGCGCTGTCTACGTTTGCCACTAAAAAGACAGGCCATGCAGAGCAGGTAAAGAGAGAAGAGCCGGTCACTTTTATGTACCGAGGTGGATTTTAGGTTCTGATGATTGTCTAGAGGATGCATCAAGTAAGGGCTCCTCATGTTCTGATCCTTTGCGTTTTGATCTTCTGATAGCACCTGGTAAGGTTTTTGAAGGAGAGTTTGAGCGTGAGCTAGGTTCTTCATCGCTGTCTGTTTGATATGAGCTAAATGATCGTTTTAGTTCACTTGAAACGTTTTTGATTTCTTTGATCTCGATAACTGTGTCATTGTTAATTGTAGGGCTGGCCAGTGTTTTTAATGAAATAAATGAAGCGCCTATTTGATGAACCGTGATATCAGCTAAGTAAAATTCAATGAGTATCGCGCCGGTGTACCCCGCTAGGCTGGCGAGGCTTTCTGTCTTAATGCATCGTATTGTGCCAATAACAAGGGCAACAGCTGCGCGTGTTACATCATTTAGAATAAATTCATAAAACACATTTAAATGTTGGCCGCTTATTGAGGGGGTGGTGTTGTAGATGATATTTTCTGGTCTAAATCTTTGATGTTTTGATGTGGAAAGGATGTCTATTTTGTGAAGCACGAAAAGCGTAAATGCAATGAGCTTAGGTAACCAGCTTAACATGGTTGCGTAGAAGAAGTAGTGAGTTTCAAAGTTAGTGTTAATTGTGCTTTGAATTTTTGGTGCCAGCTCTTCTGATAGTGCGTGCCGATCAAGTGTATAGCATGTCGCCACCAGGGCTAATAAACTTATCGCTAGTAGGTTTGCTTTCATGTTTTTTTTAAAATTGATGCTCTTAAAATAAAAGGGCAGCGTATGAAAAATCATTTTAGCTGTTACAAGTGAGAGTAGGCATTGTGTCAGATATCCGATACAGATCAATGCGAGCAAAGGATAAAACGCTTTGTCTTGATTGAAATCATTGAGCAGATCTTTAAGGTACACGATTCCTGCAAAAGGCGCTGTTCCAAAAGAGGCCACTGCAGTGCTGAGCCATACAATAGGCAGCAATGCTCTTCCAGTAACAGGTTTTGTGGAAAACTCAGAGGTGAGTGAGCTTGCCGTAGCGATTTCTTTTGCGTTTCTTGCGAAATAGGTTAGTCCAGAAAATATTGAGAACGTGAGTAATAAGGCTTTTACGCTTTTGGTTTGGCATAGTTCGTTATACAGCATTGTGCCCATTGAAATTGGATAAAAGACCGCTAGAGCAAGTTGGAATCCATAAAATGCGTTACACCATGAGGTGTGTTTTTCATGGGGCAGAAAAATAGGTGCTCTTTTGTCGTTAAGTGAAAACACGGTGCTGATATATTTATGCTTGTTTTCGCGCATGTTTTTTTTGAGCGCTCTGTAAAAAGGGTATACTCGTATTTTCGACTCCGTTAAATGTGTGTAACGTTGTAAAAATTCAAGTACGTTTATCTCAACCCCATTGGTGTATATATGCTTTCCTGTAATTGGTATTTTGTTTTTTAAACAATACCGAACAAGCACTGAAAGTGCTTTGAATGTTGGTTGTTCAATGATGTTTTTATTTTCTTCGGGGTGATGTTTCAGGATTGATGAACGGTCGTATATGATCGTTGGGTCTAGTTCACCTTCTTCCGTTCGAGCGATACTGACAGGGTTGGAGATGAGGTATTTTGTGATAGGGCAGAATAGGTTATACGGCTGTTCGCCTGAAATCATGGCGGCAATATGGATTAATAGTTCAATAGGTAGCTTGCCGCGAGTGGCTTTGTTTATGATGGATAATTGTCCGTCAAACATAGATGATGCTCCCTTATACACGTTCTGTTTTTATGGGGTTATTATAAACCAGGCAGATGCTGATTCAAACAAAAAACAGGGAGTTACGGTTCTTGAGTACAGGCGGATTAGAATTTTTTTGATTCAAAACCTGAAATTCAATAACTTACCGTAAATCCATTTGTAATTATCTTATTTATATGAGGATTTCCTAGAAAACCTTTGGTATAATTCCAATACAATTTCAATTCACAGGCAGTGAGTTGACTGTGCCTTGCAGGGAGTGTCGTATTAAAAATCCTTGGGGGGGAGTGTCAATGCAAGCTGCAGTTCCAGTATTAGATCAAAAACAAGTTAGCTTGCCTAGCAAACCAATGTCGTGCGGCTTATGGTTGCGCATGTGTAGTTGGATTTATCAGGCGTACTATTCGTCGGGTCAGACGAAAGTTAAGCTCGAGCGCGGCCCATTCTCCATGGGAATTTTAACCGGTATCGCGTATGCGACTATGGGCTCTGATTACTTTAAACTCAATTCTGCCGTTAACCCCATGCTTAGCTCATTTGGCGCTACCAAAAACGCGCAAACCGCTGTTGATATTTGGGTGATGATGAGTTCGCTAGTCAGGGCAATATTTGTCACAGGACTTTCCACAAAGAAAAAAATGAACAAACTCGATATCTCCGATATTCTAGCTCATGACTATCGGGGCTCAGACTTTGTTGAGCGCTGGATAGAGTATCATTTAGAGGCGCTTAAATTGCTCTCTTTCAAAGAAGATCAGCAAATAAAAGTCAAAGAATCCGCGCAGTTGATTTTATTGATTGATACGTTTTTTAATTTGGATGCTGATAAAAGAAAGTGTTATTCGACCCACTACATTGAGCTCTTAAATAAAAGGTTCCCTAAGGTAAAGTTAAGGTTTACTAATGACAGTGGGAATGACTGTGTTGAAGGTCTCGCTAAATTTTTAATGAGAAACGAGGCGCCGTCTGCTAAATGTAGATTAGTCGTAGATGGAAAAGACGTGGCGAGCTACATGTTTCGTAACACAGCTTATACGGCTGAAAATCTTCCTGAGCATGGTACCCCGTTAGAGAAAATGTCGAGTTTTACGCATTTCTATTCACAGTTGCGCCGCGAGTTATTAGCAAGTCATGAATACGCATCGACATTGTTTGATGATAAGGCTCGCCAGTTAGAAATGACAGTTGAAGCTGATATTAAACACTATAAAAATGCCAAGAAAAATATAAAACTTGCTGTTGCGGCGGCTCAATTGGAAGAAAATGGACGCCTTCCAGATGAAGCAAATATTGTTATTATCAAGACGATAAGAGCTGAGTCGTTAGCAACAATAACTGCTGCAAAGAAAATTTTAATGGGCGAGATTGATATAGCTCAAAGAAAGGAAAACTATGAAAAGCTAAGAGCCGCGATTTATCAATACTACCTTTGTCAGATGTGCTTGAATTATGGCTCGCATCGTCATTTTGTGAAAAGAAAGCTTGTAGAGTTGCTTGAGAAGTCAGCTTCGCATTGTGAAAACCTAAAAGATGGCGCGTTTGCAGATGAGGCGATTGTGAAATTGCTTGAAAACAACGAAGCGCAGCGTTTAATGGTTTACAAGGCGCATCACAAAGGTAGGGCTGAGAAAGCATTTACCTATGCAGGTTTTTTTATAGGTTGGTTGGGCATCTTGCCGACGATGTTAGCGTATGCTGTCAAGTCTTCAATAACACTTGCCGAATTACTGGGTTCGGTACTATTTGCGATATCTGCAGGCGGGCTCACAGCAGTTGTTCCCTTTGTGGTGCTCTCGATGGCGTTGACCTACTTTATCTATAAAAAGAATAAAACCGCAGGTATTATTACAGGTGTTGTCTTAGGGTTGTGTAGTCTCTTTGTTATGTCCGGATTTCTTTTTGCCACAGCTGCAGTTACCCCCTATTTGTTAGGAGTGATGACAGTTGTTGCGTTGCTTGTTTATGGTTATCAGTTTTTACGTTTTTACAATCCAGGTTTGCAATCTACGTTAGCTAAAGCGGGTGAGTGGGTAGATCATCGCGATCAAGCTTCTTCTGATGTGGTTGAGAGTTCTTGTCCTACCTGGATTAAGTTGCTTGTTGCGACGTGTACTCTGGCGGCTTGTCCGTTTTTGTTCAACACGGTTTTTTATGTGTTAACGACGACATTGTGTTTATCTGTTGCGCTCTCAAATCCAGTTGGCTGGGCGATTGTCGGGCTTTGGGGTTTAGGTCAGTTTTTCTTTACCTTTAGCTTGGCAGATAAATTTCAGGCGGCATTTAAATCGCATTTAGGTAAACGTTCAGAGTTATACAAAGAATGCCTCGAACAAAACACGGTTTGGGCATATTATGTCGGTTTTGCAATTTATGTCACATTCTTGCTGACAATTGTGGCGGTTAGTATGATGGCGGATAAGCTTGGTTTTGATGGCCTCAAAATTGAAGGTGTTTATATGGGGGGTGCGCTTGCCATTTCATTTTTTGCAAACTTCATTAAAAACGTGCCTGATTTATCTGTTAATTTATTGAAGCCATTAATATCAATGCTTGTATCAATTAAAACGTATTTTACCGGAAAGAAAGAAGCCAGTGTTGATCTTGATTCGGTTTTGGTGGGTGATGCTGCAGCTGCTTCGGATGATCGCGAAGTGAGCGAGGCAGGGCCGTTGATGGAATCGTTTGCAGAAGGCGGTTTGATTGATGATAGCACCTCAGGCGATAGTTCTGGGTCAGAAATCGATGAGCCAATTTCGTCAGTGGCTGAAAGGGGATCTAAGGATCAGTGGATGAGAGTATTTAGCTAGAGAGTTGTTGGTGATATAGCAGAGAGATCTTCTCATTTTATGGCGACTGATATGGCGCCTTAACAAGCCACAACATTCACTGCCAAACCCGCTTGTGATGTTTCTTTGTATTGCGACATCATATCGAGACCTGTCTGTTTCATCGTAGCAATGACTTGGTCCAGTGATACTAGATGGGTCCCGTCACCGACGAGAGCGAGCTGAGCTGCGTTGACTGCCTTAACTGCACCCATGGCATTACGTTCGATACACGGAATTTGCACTAAGCCGCCGATCGGGTCGCAGGTCATGCCGAGGTGATGTTCCATCGCAATTTCTGCAGCGTTTTCAACTTGCGATAAAGTGCCGCCTAAGGCAGCCACAAGTGCGCCTGCAGCCATTGACGAGGCAACGCCGACTTCGCCCTGGCAGCCCACTTCGGCGCCTGAGATGGAGGCACCTTTTTTGTATAGAATAGCGATTGCGCCAGCAGTTAACATAAACTCTTCAATTTTTTCATCTGTCACATCATTATAGAATTTTTTATAGTAACTCAAGACAGCAGGGATGATGCCAGCGGCACCATTCGTCGGCGCTGTGACGATGCGTCCACCATTTGCGTTTTCCTCATTCACAGCGAGTGCAAAGAGGTTTAGCCACATCATTTGGTCTGTATTGTTTTGATCGGTGAGTTTTTTATAGAGTGCGGGTGCTCGCCGCGTAACGTTGAGTCCGCCAGGCAAAGTGCCGGGGCTGATAAAGCCGCGCTCAATGCTCGCCTCCATCACATCGACTATAGTATGGATTTTTTGTTTAACCGTTTTCTCATTTGAATGAAGGGCTTCATTGGCCATCATGATGTCTGAGATTCGACATTGTTTATTTTTGCAGTGATTTAAAAGGTCTCGTGCTGATTCAAAAAAGTAGAGTGACTTAGGTAAGTCTGATTTTTGGGTTGGATTGTCTTCATCAACAATAAAACCACCGCCAATGGAAAAATAGGTTTTTTCAAGGAGTAAGCGATTATCTCCGTTAAACGCAAAAAAGCGCATACCGTTTGTGTGTGTTTGTAGTGTGCTTTCGGTGAAAAAGAGCAAGTGCTTGATTGGATCGAAAGTGATAACTTTCTCGTTCTTGAGTGCCAACAAGTTCGTATCACAAACCTTCTCAAAATGCGGCAATGCAATTGCGGGATCGATGGTTTCAGGTTGGTAGCCTTCTAGCCCCAGGATGATGGCTTTATCCGTCCCGTGGCCTTTGCCTGTTAGCGCCAAAGAGCCGTAGAGTTCAACGATAAGTGTATGTACATCTACAAGTGCCTCAATCTCGTTAACAAAAGCAGCAGCGGCGCGCATTGGCCCCATGGTGTGTGAGCTTGATGGCCCGATACCGATTGAAAACAAATCAAATATACTGATACTCATTGTGAAACCCTCTTAAGTGTTCTAATGCTAACCTGCTCAGCGTATTTTTACTACCCTAAGGCTTAAGAGGTGCTTACAGTTTTTCACGAAACTCATGAGCTTCGTTTATGATGTTATCAAGCTTATCGACGATCTTTTCGATTGATTTGTCGTGTGTCAGCATGTGTAATTGCCCACGGCATTCTTCGATTTTTGTAATCAGCTTATAAAGTGTAATACGATTTTTTTGGTGTTGCATCTTAAGGCGTTGGTTGATGCGATTGATGATTGTTTTTTCCTCAAAAGCGACTACGCTGAGGTCAATTTTACAGAAGTACCATTTGCTTTTATGCTTTAACCCACGCACTTTTCCAGCGTCAAACAGTTCTTTGATGGGAATGTGAGGAATCATTTTTTCAGCTGTCGCCATGTTCACAAGCGGACTTGAGAGTTCGCGGGCTTTACGCTCTAAATATTCTTTTATCGCGAAGAGTTCATCGGCTTTGAGTATGGCCCGTCCTAGCTTCTTTTGGACGAGTTGTTTGGCCTCGCTTTCAGCAGATTTCTTGCGTTTGTGTGACTGCTGGATTTTGGTCTTCACTAAGCTTGGGTATTTTGCGTCTAGCTTATCAAAAATAACCCGGGTGCTTTTGAATTGTTTTAGCCTGTAGAGTGTGGATTCACCATAGAAATGCACGACTGATTCGCTCAGGCTTAAGTGCCAATTTGACACCTTTTTAGGGTTTTCAGTGTGTTCTATCATCTAGGGTTTGTCCAACAGATTGTTTTCTTAGGGTAGTGTGAATTGCTGAACAGTTAATTAAAACGTAAGGTTCTTAACAAAATTGATCACACATGAATATATCAGTAGGTTACAATTGGCTTTGGATGAATTAATTGTCGATTCGTTTCCAATTTAGCCATTTATGGGGTAGTATGGCTCTACAACTACCGGGGGGGGGTTAGCTTGTAAAATGAATTCAAATAAACCACAAATCCAGGTTTTCGTTGCGGACGATGATGCCTTTGTACGTACGCATTTACTCAGTACTTTACATCATTCAGAAGGCTTAAGATGCTTAGGTGCTGTTGGATCCTTTGAGGAGCTTCGAGAAAACGTCAGGGCGCTTACGAAAAGTAATGCTGTCTTGTTGCTTGATCTTGATTTTCGCGGACAAGAAAAAGATGGGGCCTATATTGCTGAGAACCTGCTAAGGCGAAATCCAGAAATAAAGATTCTCTTGCTGACAGTGAATATTTCAGAAAGAAAACTCGAATACCTATTAAAGTTAGGTGTTAGAGGCTTGTTGTTAAAATCAGACCATACAAACCTAAAAAGGGCACTCACCAATGTGGGGGCAGGCGGACGTTATGTTTCAAAAATGTTTAGCCACCTTCTTTTAGATGTTAAAAAAGCCCGAATAAATTCCTTTGATTCTAGCTTTGATTTGCTTTCGCCTAAAGAGCGAGACGTGCTTGAGTGGATATATAAAGGTAAGAGCAGCTCGGTCATCGCTGATGCGTTAAATATTAGTCTTGATTCCGTTTATGTTTATAAAAGTCGTGCCTCCAAAAAGCTTGGAGTCAATAATGATATTGAGCTTGCGAAGCGATTTAAAATGTATTTTTTAGATGCGGTGAATGTAGCTTCGCCTAAAGTGCTCGACCTTGCTAAAGCATCTGAGAATTTCAACGGCAAACTAGAAGTGGTGATTGATATATTGCGTTTGTTTGTTGAGGCGCTCCCAGATTTTGTCAGCAAGCTTGAAAATTGTTTAGCAGAGAATGACACTAAAGCGTTGTTGGCGTTGATTCATAAGTTTTATGGTGGCCTGTGCTATGTTGGCGCGCCAGAGTTGCAGTCTGTTGTTATGGATCTGCTGCTTGATTTGGTCAATTCACGCTATGGGCATACCAAACAGAAGGTCTCACAAGTATTACAGAGCATCAAGAGGCTTCAATCTTATATTGAAGCCGAAGGATTATTAAGTTAAGGCATGGTGAAGAATGTTGTCGAGAGTCTAAAGTTTTCAGGCAGCTCGCCTTTTAAAATGTCGGCGTCGAATGAAAGGTTGTTCTTTTCAAGTGTCATGTTAGAGAGGGAAATAAGCACTCTGTTTGCGCTCGTTTGTGTGTATAGAATTAGTGAGCCTATTGTCGGCTTTTCTGAAGTTAAGCCACTTTCAACACTGAATATGTCCAATGCTTCATGTGTGTTATTGTCTTTTTGATATAACAGTGCGGTGGGGATGTTTTCAAGTGTGAGTTTACCATTGGAAAAGCGGCCACTCTTAGAGGTGAGCACGTAAACATGACTGTATTTATCCGTCATTGTGTTCGTTGCGATTATCTCAGGCGTCTCTATGGCTTCAGCCTTTTCTGTGATATCGGTAGTCTCTTCGATAATAGGTTCAATGGTTTCTTCCATGACAGGTTCTATTGGTGTTGGATTAAAGGCTGACACTGTCGGTTGTGCCTCAACGTCTGTTCGAATGAAGAGGGTCGATAGCTTAAAGTCAGTAGGGGGTTCACCCGTCATGACTTTAGCTGCAAATGAAAGCGTGCCGCGGTTTATCCTCGGATTACTTAAGCGTAATAAAATATTGTTCGTACCTTTGCGTGTGTAAATAGATAGAACAGACTCGGGTGCGACATTTTCGTTGCTTGCCACCAATGTTTGCCAGCGATCAACAAACTGCATGGGTAAAAGTGCTGAGGTGGGTGCATTCATCGCAATAGGGAAGTGACCGACGATCGGCGCTTTTGATAATGTGAGTATGCCGTTTTCAAGGTGCCCAGACTTAGAAGAAATAAAATATTGGTTCTGTGTTTTCGGTGTGTGCGGTTTCTTTAGCTGCATTGCTCTGCCCACATCCGGTATGATTATCACTGGGTCTTCTGATACAGGGACGCTTTTAGGGTAGGTGAGGGGGCTTTTCGTTGTGAACTTAGAAGGCAATGCAAACTGCATACCGGCATAACTTTTTGAAACGATAAAGCATCCAGTAAAGAGTATGGAGATTAACGTGATGAATATGCGAATCTGCCTATCAGTCATCGGGTTAGCTTCCTCCCATGCTAGGTTCTAACATGACAATGAATAAAGTGGATGTGTCGATGTTTGGAGGTAGGTAGCCCTGAGCCACTTCAGCCTCTAAAGAAAAAACGCCGTCGATTTCATAAGGTTCTTTGAACTTAAGAATGACGTTGGTAGCACCATCGTCATTATAAATTGATAAAGCAGCAGTTTGTCCATTGCTGTCTTGTTTGGCTAGGTAGCTGTGAAGCTTCTTAGTAAAACCCGATACGCTCATGTAACCTGATTCGTTCATTTGGCGGTCTGAAAAATGCAATACCGCGGGAATGCCCTTGAGTGTGAGCTCGCCACGTTCGAATACAGCGTATTCAGATGTGAGCACATAAAGTACTTTTTGAGGGGCGGCGGCAATGGCTGCGGAATAGTTAAAGAAACTAATAATGATTGATAGGATCAATAATTTAACAATCTTGGTGCTAACGCGACGCATATTCGTCTCCCTGACAACGTAAACTCAATTTTTAGTGCATCTATACTATAATCGTATATTGTCACCGCGCTGTAAACCCTAGCTTCTCGGAGAGGGCTTTTCCTCTGATGTCTCTTTTGCCTGTTCTACTTCAGCCACAAAAGGATTTTCCGCGCCCGCCATAAACTCTTCTCTCGTTGGCAGCTCTGGAAAACTTTTGGGGCCGTGTAATTTAACGCCATCTAAGATGCTTTTAAAGGCATCGTGGTTAGTGCTATCTCTGCCAAATATTGGCAGAGGAAACACTATTTCATTAAACATGTCCGCGCGCTCTTCAAATGACTGCCTGAAAGACTCAGCCACTTCTTTGGCTGGGTGCCTGTAAGCACCTGTGCCAATGCCGCCTAAGATTGCGGAAGTTTCACCTTCTTTGATCAGCTTGTCTAGCAAGGCGTCCGTCTGTTGGCGCAGATCACCCCTGTATTGTTTGAGAAAACTCTCATCGCTCCAGTCACATTTTCGCCTTGATAAATCAAGTGCAGCAAATCTGAAGTCATGAAAGGGGAAAACATGTTCTTTGAGAAGTGGCTCGAAACTGCTACCGGGGTCTGAAATATATTCGCCTTTCCTGCTTGGGTCTTCTGTGAATGTGTCATTAGGCAGGCGAATGTCAGGGGATTTAAAGCATACGTGTGGATATCGCGTGTTGAGGTACCCTTCGAAATCAACCCGCTTATTCATCTCTTCATTATACATGAATGCTTTTTCAGATTCGTTATAGTAAATATACCCTTTTTGCATGCCGCGCAGAATTTCTAAAGGCAGCGTCGTTCGCATAAACATGTTTTCTTCTTGAGCTGAGCCCCCTTGGTGCCAAGCGCCGCCAACATACGTAGCACTAGCCATGTTGAGAACCGGGAAGATTGAGCCATATTTGCGCGTAGCGTTGAAAGTGGCAATACCCCAGTCTTCCGGTAATACTTGAATGGTTTGTGGCGGGGTCTCGGTGGATTCTTCGCGCCATCTGACCAGGTTGTCATAGGCGTGACCGAAAAGTGCTTCACGCTTCTCAGTGTCTTCAATAATTTCAACGGTGTCCCATTGCTTGTTAAAACGCCATCGACTTGGTGAGAGGAAATTGGGTTGTGTTTTAGCTAGGGGATTTAGCAAGCTGGATTTGTTGCGCGGGGGGGAGGTTCTAAAAAAAAACTTCATCATGGTGAGGGAGACTCCGGTTTGACGGTTCTATATATGATATTAAAGCATTTAGGGGCTAATATCTAGAGAGCTGGCTTAATTGATCTTTTTGTATACCGATACAGCTGCTAATCCCCAACTCATTAAATGCCCGCCGTGGTGTTCGAGTTGAAACTGAGATTCGTTTAAACACTTGGAGGTTACAATCAAGCGAGTGCCTACTTTTAACATGCAAAGCTTCTCCAGGATGCGCTGCCAAATGATTCCAAAAAAAGCAGTGCCGTTGATGAAGATAACGTCAGCGTCAGAGAAATCAGCATCCAGAATGTTTTCCTGCAAAAACTCAATCTTAAAAGCCCTATTGGGGTAAAGCTTTTCAAGCAAGGGGGAAGTGTTAAATTGGTCTAAGCAGTTAACTGCTTCTTGGTGTAAGGGCGCTAGCAGCTCAATACCGCAAGACTTTGAAAATTGATGGAGCAATGCCGCCATAAAAACAGGCTTGCCGACGCCGGAGCCGAGATCATAAAAGACCTCATTGGGCTTGGGTTCTGTGAGATTGAGTAAGTCAGCAAATGAATATAAGACAGCTTCACCGTAAAGAAAGGTGTCATCTTGCTCGCCTAAGGACTTCCTGGCTTCTAATGAAATAGCCATGCCATTCACGTTTTTATAGATTTCATCGATGATAGACGCTGCATTTTTCATCGGTGGTGAATTAGCCCATTTTAATAGGCGTCGACGCTCTCTGTGAATACGGATTAACGATCCGATCTTGTCTCGGTGTAAGTAAGCTATCAAGCCTATAATAACCATGAGTATGAAGAGTAAGATCATAAGGACCACATCTGTTCGTTTGTTGACCGGCTTGCAATGACAAACCCTAATCGAGATAATACGATTAACTGCAGCGAGTGACAAGGGAGTGTACGATGCGTTATCAAAAAAGACCTCATGGATTTGCCATGATTGAAGTGCTACTAATAATCGTTCTGTTAGGGGTAGCCGCAATCTTCGTGATTCCGAGATTCATTCATGAGGACGCTGATTTCCATGCCGCTATCACCAAGGAGCTTGGCTCATCCCTCAAAGCAAATGCAGCCTTGGCTTATTCAATTTATATCGAAGCGGGTAAACCAAAAGACATTGATATGAGTGGTAATAAAATTGCCATGATCTATGGCTATCCTTCATCCACTCCCGAAGGTATTACGCGAACAATCAACAGCACCGTCGGCTTTGCGACAGAATATACACTCTATCAAGTGAGATTCAGCGCGCCTGGTGTGGTCAATCCTGAAACCTGTCATGTGGTTTATACACAGTCCACAATGGTCGACATGCCGCCAGCTGTAGTGCTTAACACATCAGATTGCGCTTAATTTTGTCATCAAAAAAGGCGCAACTAGTGCGCCTTTTGCTCTCGGGTAGAGAAGGGGTTAGACGGCGACGTCCATGCGGGACACTGTCGTTATTGGTATGGTCACCTGTTTATGCAAGAGCGTCGGTTGGTTGATTGTCTTGCATAGCGCCTTGCTTACTAAAATCATATCCACTTTTATTTTTGAGGCGAGCCTCATGGTTTGTGATTTAATGTTGCCACTCGCAATCCAATGGTCTTCTTTGTCTATGTCAAAATAGACGCCATTTTGATTAAGTGCCTTCTTTGCTTTTTTGTCGTATTCCTCTGCCACGTTCGATGTTGATGGTATATAGAAATAATTGTTAGGTAGATGTGGGTGGATATAGAGTAAGCTCACCTTCACAGACTTGCCTCTTGCTTTTAAATAGGCATAGTTCGTTTTAAGCTCTTCCATCTCTTGTTCTGAAAACGTGTTAATCACGTGCAGTATGTGTATTGTTTCTTTCATCCTCTCTCTCCCTTCTCTCGCAAACCCATTCTCTTGAGTGTTTTATTCTAGGGGAGGAGTATTTCAGAAGGATGTCTGTATTGTGACGTTGTGTAACAAGTGGATTTTATTGCTGAAAATTCCCTCTCCCACCTGTAGTAGAGAGGTTTTTATAAGATTTTACCCTTACCCTAGCCCTCTCCCGCAGGTGGGAGAGGGTTAGGGTGAGGGTAAAATAAAAAATACGGCCCTCTCTCACAAGTGGGTGAGACTAATTTTTGACTTATTCAACAACGCCCGTTTACGGGAGAGGGCTAGGGAGAGGGTAAAGTTCAAAAAAACAGAAATCGCTACCCTAAAAGCCTCAAACAAACACTCTCATAAATATCCGTCAGCGGCTCTAATTCATTGATATCAATGCGTTCATTCACCTTGTGGATGGTTGCATTGCACGGGCCGATTTCGACCACCTCCGCGCCTGTGGGGGCGATGAAGCGTCCGTCAGAGGTGCCGCCAGCCGTAGAGAAGCTTGGCGTAATGCCAGTAACGTCTTTAACAGCCTCGGCGCTAACCTCGCGCAACTTGCCCGGAGGCGTCAAAAATGAGTTGCCTGACAATTGCCACTGAATCTCGGGAGTGACACTGTGTGATGAGAAAATTGATTCAATTTTAGCCCGCAACTCATCAGCTGTCACCGCAGGTGAAAACCGTAAGTTGAAGCTCGCTTCGAGTACGCCCGGAATGACGTTGTTTGCCCCTGTGCCTGAGTGCACGTTAGAGAGCTGAAACGTGGTCGGCGGGAAGTCCGCATCGCCTTCATCCCAGGTTGTCTGACTCAGTTCCGCTAATGCGGCTAGGCTCTTATGTATCGCATTGTCAGCTTCTAGCGGGTATGCCACGTGACCTTGCTTTCCATGAACCGTTAACTCAACTGATAATGATCCTCTGCGACCGTGCTTGATCGTGTCACCAAGCTCGGTAGTGCTAGAAGCCTCTCCAACAACGCAATAGTCAATCCTTACGCCTTCTTTGCTTAATCGATCAACAACTTTTTGTGTGCCGTGTGTAGGATCACCTTCTTCGTTACTGGTAATGAGCAAGGCAACTGTTCCTTTGTGCTCTGGGTTGGACTGTACAAAGCGCTCACAGGCAACAATCATAGCCGAAAGCCCGCTTTTCATATCAGCAGCGCCACGCCCGTAAAGATATCCATCTTTCTCAGTGGGAGTAAAGGGATCGGTGTCCCATTCTTCAAGCGGACCAGGGGGTACCACGTCAGTGTGTCCGGCAAATACTAGCAAAGGTTCGCCTTGCCCGTGTGTGATCCAAAGATTATCCACGTCTTCAAAGCGCATATGGGTTGCATTAAACCCAATAGCGGTTAATCGGTCAGCAATCAATGACTGGCAGCCTTGATCATCCGGTGTGACTGAAGGTTTGCTTATCAGCGCTTCTAATAATTCGCGTGTTGGACTTGTCATTAATCAATAGACCTTAATAGTTCGTTGAGTTCTATTTTGCCACGTGTTTTTGGATCAACTTGCTTGACGATGACGGCGCAATAGAGGTTGTATTTGCCATCTTTGCTCGGAAGACTGCCTGAGACTACAACACTGCCAGCAGGAACTCGTCCGTAAGTAATCTCGCCTGTTTCTCTATTATAGATCTTGGTGCTCTGACCAATGTAAACACCCATAGAGATAACGGAGCCTTCTTCAACAATAACCCCTTCAACCACTTCAGAGCGTGCGCCAATAAAGCAATTGTCTTCAATAATAGTCGGCCCAGCCTGTAAGGGCTCTAATACACCCCCAATCCCAACGCCGCCTGAGAGGTGAACGTTCTTTCCAATCTGCGCGCATGAGCCAACGGTGGACCAGGTGTCAACCATTGTGCCGGAATCTACATAAGCACCAATATTAACGTAAGAAGGCATTAACACTGTATTGGGGGCGACATAAGCGCCTGCGCGAACCGTGGCAGGCGGAACAATACGAACCCCAGACTCTTTTAACTCATCAGCGGTTCTGTCTTGAAACTGTAGGGGGACTTTATCATAGAATTGCGTAAACCCACCTTCAATCGGCTTGTTCTCGTTAACAGCGAAGTAGAGTAAGACGGCTTTCTTTAGCCATTGGTTCACAACCCATTCATCGCCTTTCTTCTGGGCTACGCGCGCTTTGCCAGACTCTAAAAGTTCAATGCTTGCCATTATGGCGTCTTTTGAATTGGTGGGAAGGCTGGTTAGGTCGATTTTCGATCTATTGTTAAAGGTGTTGTTAATGATTTGTTCTAGATCTTTCATTGTTTCTCTCGTATTGTATTGATTTGAAGGGCATTCTAATGGGTAGAGCGTCTGTTGTACAATGACAAATTATGAGCGAATATGGTAAGGTAGCTCTTGAGCTTAAGTGGAGATTGATAATTGAGCAGCAATAGTGGGTCTGTTACCCAGGTGTATGGAAGGCTACTGAAATACGTACAACAGTTTTGGTTTGTTTTTGCTATCGCCATTGTTGGCAATATTGTTTATTCCGGCGTAGATGCGTTCTTTGTCTACTTCTTGAAGCCAGTCCTTGATAAAGGCTTTATAGGCCGTGACGCCACATTTCTTGCCTGGTTACCTGTAATGATTGTGCTTGTCTTCATATTGCGAGCTGTCGCGGGGGTGACGTCCACCTATTGTATGGCCTATGTTTCCCGCAACGTTATCATGATTATGCGGCAGAAACTGTTTGCGCATTTTCAACAATTACCCGCTACGTTTTATGATAAAACCACCTCTGGCACCTTGCTCTCCAATCTTATTTATAATGTTGAACAAGTTGCCAATGCCAGTGCGAACGCGATTACCATGGCGCTTCAGGCGATTGTATTGATTATAGGGTTGTTGGTTGTCATGTTTACCATCAGTTGGCAGATCACGCTTTTTTACTTTCTTATTATTCCCATTATTGGGATTGTGATGCAGTTCACTAATAAACGTATGCGCAGTGTGAGTCATGCTTTGCAGCACTCTATGGCGGACACGACCAATGCAGCAGAAGAGAATATTGAAGGATACAAGGAAGTGAGGGCGTTTGGGGGCGGGCTCTTTGAGATTGGTCGCTTTAAGCGTTTTACGAGTCGGAACCGACATCTTGAGATGAAAAACGTCATTGTGAAGGCGGTCGCTAATAGCTCAGTACAATTTGTCGCTGCTGCCGCGTTATCCATCACTGTTTATCTCGCCACTTCAGGCGTGATGGGCGATGTATTAACGGCAGGTGGATTCATTGCCTTGATTGGTTCGATGTTGGCGATTTTAAAACCTTTTAAAAATTTAACTTCTGTCAACAATGCTATTCAACGGGGTGTTGTGGGCGCGCAAAGTGTGTTTGCGTTGTTAGATCAGGAGGTTGAAGTTGATAGGGGTGCAAAGGCGCTGGTGCGTGCTAATGGTGACATAGAGATTCAGGATGTGAGTTTCGCTTACAATGAGGGCGACAAGCAGGTATTGAGCAATTTCAACTTAGCAGCTAAAAAGGGCGAAGTGATTGCGCTGGTTGGTCATTCAGGTGGCGGTAAGTCAACACTGGTGAGCTTGTTGCCGCGTTTCTATGATGGTTATGAAGGCTCATTCATGATTGATGGCATTGACACGCGCGAATTTCGATTGGCAGATTTGCGTAAGCAATTTGCGCTGGTGTCTCAGCATGTCGTTTTGTTTAATGACACCATTTTGCATAACATTGCTTACGGTGTCTCTGATGAGTTAGATAAAGAAGCGGTTTATAAGGCTGCTCGATTGGCGCATGCCGATGAGTTTATTAAAGGTTTGAGTAATGGGTATGATACCTTGATTGGCGAGAACGGTGTTTTGCTCTCTGGCGGACAAAGGCAGCGTATTGCGATTGCGCGTGCTATTTATAAGAATGCACCCTTTTTGATCCTCGATGAAGCCACCTCGGCGTTGGATACGGTATCAGAGCGACATATTCAAGCGGGTCTTGAGTCGTTAATGCAGGGGCGTACAACCTTTGTGATTGCGCACCGTTTATCAACCATTGAGCATGCAGATAAGATCGTTGTCATGCAAGGTGGTCAAATTGTTGAGAGTGGCGCACACGCTGAGTTGTTAGCGTTGGGCGGTGTATACGCAGGTTTGCATAGTATGCAGTTTAAGGAAAAGTAGCGCGCAGATGGGTTTTTCAATTCAAAAACACTGGTATTCAAAATCGCTTTCTTGGTTGACAGCGTTATTGTTACCTTTCTCTTGGTTGTTTCGTTTAATCGTGTCGTGTCGAGCGTTGTTATACCGTCTTGGTGTTTTTAGTGTGTATAGATCGCCGTTGCCCGTGGTTGTGGTGGGTAATCTGACCGTTGGCGGTACGGGTAAAACGCCGTTAGTGGCGCATCTTGTTGAAGAGCTCAGGTCTAAGGGGTTAAAGCCCGCTATTGTTATGCGCGGATATGCTGGCAAGAATAGAGCTGCTCATGAGGTCAGTGCTAATAGCCAAGCATTTGAAGTGGGTGATGAGGCTGTTGTCTTGTTCGAGCGATTAGGTTGTCATGTCGTTATTGGTAAGAAGCGCGTTAGTGCTATTAAGTATGTTGAAAACAACTGCGATTGTGATGTTATCATTTCAGATGATGGCTTGCAGCATTATGCCATGGCGCGGGATGTTGAGATTTTAGTGTTAGATGGTATGAGGCGTTTGGGCAATCAGCAGTTATTGCCAGCAGGACCTTTGCGAGAACCTGTCAAGCGTTTAGCAAATGTTGATTTTGTTGTCACCAATGGCGAGCCGCAGCCCGGTGAGTTTGGAATGCATATTGAGCCGCTTCAGCTAGTGTCGTTGAGAAATGATTCGCGCACGTTGCCAGTGAACGCTTTTGCAGGTAAGGCGATTCATGCCTTGGCTGGAATAGGCAATCCGGATCGATTCTTTGAAACGATGACTTTATTGGGGTGTGATGTGTGTCGTCATCCGTATCCAGATCATCACTTTTTTTCGGAACAAGATATTACCTTTGATGGCGATATTGTGATGACCGAAAAAGACGCGGTTAAGTGTCGTTTCTTTGCGAAAGACAATCATTGGTTTTTGCGCATTGGTGCGCGAGTTGATGATTCTTTGTTACAAGCTGTTTTACTATTAATTAATGGGAGAGAAAAATGAAAATAAAAATGTTAATTGCTGCGACAGTATTGTTAGCGCAAACAAGTGCATTTGCTTGCAGTGGTCATGAGCATGGCGCAAGTCACTCTGCCTCAATGGCTGATTTGACCGTGTATGATGATGCAAGCAAGGCGGTGATGGTGAGCTCGGAGCAGCCAGATTTTGTGATCAAGTTACCGGGTAACCCTACAACGGGCTATTCTTGGTTTTTTGAAAATGATAATAATAATTTAGTCGAGATGATGAGCAGTGAATACACCGCTGAAGCTGTTTCTGAGGAAGTTGTCGGGTCTGGTGGCAGTCGCACTTGGCATGTCCATTTGAGCTCAGCAGCGTTTAAAGTGCCCACCAGTCTTAAATTGCACTTTCTTTACGCTAGGCCGTGGGAATTAGGGGGTGATATTAAGGAATTTACTGTCAGAACTCGTCAGGGTAATTGATAAATAGTGTTGGGGAAGGGTATAATCCCCGGTCTGAGTTGTGCGGTGATCATTTATTGGCAGCTCAGGCCTATAAAATGCGAAAGTGGCGGAATTGGTAGACGCGCTGGATTTAGGTTCCAGT
>DKOI01000067.1 GCA_002469885.1 Legionellales bacterium UBA7366
GCTCCAACACAATGCCTAACCCTTGTTAAGCACAGATTTGAAATTTTTATAATGGTGACCTTAGTGATGGGGCCGTGCGGTGATTCTCAAACCCCAAACGGATCACTGGTAGCTCGGTTTATTGTCCTATACTCTTTAATTCGGATCTGCCGGCCCGCCTGATTTTGACGTGGCATTGATCAGATATAGCGCTGTGTTTTTGGGTTCCGATTGAGCGTAATTCGTGCCTAGAGTGCTCTTCTAGGGGTGGGTAAGAGAGTAGCGCTGCATCGTGTTTTTTTTGGATTTTATTTTTATGAATGATGACTGCTGGGGAATCTAGATTTGATTTGCTTAGTGATATTAAATGCTTAAATCTGAGGCCGGCCGATTCTTTCTCGGCGCAATTTATTCAGTAGGCGGGCGTTTCTTCAGTAGAATTGTTGGATTAGCCAGCACCGTCGTTCTTGCGCGCGTACTCACGCCTGACGACTACGGCATTGTGGCGATTGGCATGATAGTGCTGAACTTTTGCCAGAGTCTGATTGACACGGGCAAAGGTCAATACATTATTAAAAGTGAAGTTGTGAGCGATGGGTTGGTCAATACAGCCTGGACGCTCGGGTTGGTTTTAAATGGTGCGGTAATCGTTTTCATCGTGGCGAGTTCCGCGTCGATTGCGGCGTTTTTTCGAATGCCTGAAGCCCACGCGGTGATTGTTGTGATGTCTTTGACGTTGCTGTTGGATTCGCTGGCTAACCCGGGTGTAGCTTTGCTTGAAAGGGAGCAGAAATACGAGAACATATTTCGCGCTGGACTAATTGTGAAAAGTTTGACGGCAATTGTGGTTGTGATCACCGCTCTTCTCACTCGCAGCTACTGGGCCCTCGTGTTGGGCTCATTGTTGGCTTCGCTATTCGGCTGTATTGCATCTTATGTTATCCATCCCCACCGTCCGCAATTCTCGTGGGAAAATGCTCGCGATCAATGGCTTTTTTCCAAATGGTTGTTGTTTGGATCAATTTTTGGTTTTGCGCGTTCCCAGTTTGACACGGGTTTGGTTGGGCGGGTGCATGAGACAAGCGAAGTTGGCGCCTATCACAACATGAAATATCTCGGGACTTTGGCTGCGACACAAATTGTTTTGCCTGCGTTGTCGCCCTTACTCGCCACTATTTCAAAAAGCCGAGATACACAAGCTGTGTTTAAGCATCAGATAGAAGTTGTATTTCTTGTCATTGCGTCATCAATATGGCCACTAAGTTGGTATATGTATCATTTTGCCGAGGATATCGTTTATCTCGTTTTAGGGTCGCAATGGACAGTTTACGCGGGATTATTTGGCTATCTCGCCTTGTTGTCGTTTCCGCTATGTTACGCACGGCTGACCGGAATCATTGCGACGACACATGGCAAAACTGATTGGCTATTCATATACAACGTTGTGACATTTGTGTTGCTTGGGGGTGCGTTACTCTATGTTATGGATCAGCCGGTTGAGTTTATTGCGCTCACACGTTTAGCAGTGGATGTTGTTATTTCTATGATCTTGTTTCTCACCGTAGCCCATATTTTGGCTGGAATTTCGCCAATTCGTCTAACATACTTGATGATGTTGCCAACCGTGGCGTGTTTTGCGAGCTTGGCGCTGACTGAAGCGTTGGGTGTGTTCTTGGGCCAAACTTATCCGTTTATGGTGTTTGTTTTGGAGAGCATGTTGTTCGGGGTATTTTATGGTGGGATATTTCTGCTGATTGCTCGCTTGTTTTATCAGCGAGACCCCGTAACGCAACATATTGTATTTTTGATTCGCTCCGCAATTCAGCAGGTATTGTCAGCAATGCCCAAGATCCAGCGCCGTTGATATTGTTGCGTTTTTATTTGTGCTAGCGTCATCTGTATGTGGGCGAATGTCCCCACCGTGAATGTATTTGATTGAATTTGAGACACTTTCTGGCATGGCAGAATTTTTTCTCATCCTAGGTTGGATGATCTTCTTATTAAATCTTTACGGGGTGTCTCGTAGACTAGAGCCTGCCTGCATTAAAACAGAGCACCTGCACTTTGTTGTGAAAGGTTCCCGCCCTAGTTATCGTGAAAGTCTGCGTCAGGCAGTGCGAATAGAAGGCGAGAGTGATGTGATATTGGCCTCGCGTCTCAACTTATTAGTGGCTCGCCGTCTGGTGCATATTCAATGGTTATTGTGTCCTCCAGCGCTCTACCATCAGCGGGTGCCTGTTTGGGAAAACTTTTTCTTGTGGTTTATTGGGATCAGCGAGCGTTGGCCGCAGTTTCATCGCTATCACTTTACGAATTGGAAAAGAAGTTTGCGTCGAGGCATTGGAGTCTGCGGAGATAAGAGCATGACGCTTGTGCAGCTGCTAGAACGTAATGGTATCAATGCCGTTATTCTCTCTAATGCGCAGCATGTGATCGTCGGAGCCGAACTTGGCGATGACTATATTTGTTTTGACCCGGACTATGGTGTTGAATTTTCTGTCAGGCCACATGAAATATTGGCCAATTGGACGGATATTTCGCAAAGATACGACCAGGCGGGAGCTGATCGGAATAACATTATGGATCTTGCTGATATCTACACCCTGCCGTTTACGACCTGGCGTGGGGTTGCCCATTTCGCGACAAACAGGTTTAGGGCTGAAGCTTTATTTTATTTACTAAAGTGGGTTTTTCCGGCTCTTTTGATCTGCGGCAGTTTGCTCTTGCTGTCGCTTTAGTTTTCTCGCCTGCGGTAACCCACCCCTATCACAAGACTTTAGCGACTGTATTTTAAAGCGAAAAGTTTTTCTTGGCTGACACAAATTGGCGTACTTACATTTAGCCTAAGAGCCAGAAGAAGTCGCTACATTTTCTCGAAAGCTCATTACTAAATCGGCGGAGGCCAATACACGCTTCAAATTGGATTAGTTGACACTGTGCTCCAGTCAGTTCACCACAAATTCTGGAAGGAAGCAGGTCAATGAAAATATTAAAAACGGCGTTCATAGTGAGCATAGTCAGTGTGTTATTGAGCAGCAACGTGGCTGCTGATTTCATACCTTTTGAGGTTGACTCAAGCAGCGAAGGTATTCTTGGATCATTCAACTACGATAGTGATGGTTATGGAGGAGGCCCGGATAAGCCTCGGGACGGTACGCCAAGAGGTTACAACGATTTATACATCTTTGGCGCCAACACTTGGTTGCAAGGGCTGTCATGGAGTCAGGCGGATAATGCGTGGGCTATGGCACTTAAAGCGACGAACGAAGATGGGGATTTCTTACGACTGAGGTTCGATGCGGCGCTGACCACAATTGGGCTGAACGAATCTGTTGCCTTTGAGGGTTTGATCAGAGAAACCAACTCAGCGGGAGTCACAATAAAGTCTTGGTTCAACGGTTCTGTAACCAACGTATCAGAA
>DKOI01000116.1 GCA_002469885.1 Legionellales bacterium UBA7366
CACCCACTGCATTGCGGCTTTTTTGCTAAAATGGCAAAACTTCATCACGCCTTGCTCAATGAATTGTACGGCAAAAATGGTAAAGGCGCATAAGGTAAACACGAAAGGATATTGATAATCCGGCAAAGCAAGCGCCACATTACTCAACGCTTCAGGAAGCAAGTGGATAAACGCCGCACCAATAAAAATGCCGCGAGCAAAAAAATCGCCATAAAAAAGCAACGCTTGAGACTTATTTTTCAGCCGAGCGAATAAAGGGATGCCTCCCCCTAAAATCGCAACGGCAAATACAGCCAGTGCTGCTAAGCTTTTTAATACCAGAATATCCATAGGCAGAGACTGTACCAGAAAACGGGTATTATAAGAACATATTTTTATTAAAACAACGACTTAACGCAGCGCTTGACCCAATATGCCCAAAATGGCGATACTACCCCCTCTTAGGACGCAGGATAGAACAAAATGAACACAGTTATTATGATCACCCACCCCGGCATTGGCGACGCGCTTCGCGCTGCAGCCCTTGCTACCCTTAAGAGCCTCCCCTGCGATGTGATCGCTATCAACTGCCCGCAAGATGCCGACACCCAAAAGATCACTGACAAAGTCCTAGCTATGATCGAGTCAAGAAGCAACGATGAAGGCCTCATCATTTTCAGTGACGTCTTTGGCGCAACTCCACACAACACCGCTCAAACCGTTGCCAATAATGTGAAACAAAAAACACACCTCATCAGCGGCATTAACCTACCCATGCTGATGCGAACCTTAAACTACATCGACCTCTCGCTCGACGAAGTCTGCGAAAAAGCCATCAAAGGCGGCGCTAAAGGCATCTGCGACTGTCACAACCCTCAGGAGCATCCCGCATCATGATTCGTAAACATGTCGAAATAATCAATAAACTTGGCCTGCACGCTAGAGCATCCGCCAAATTTGTCTCGTGCGCTTCTCGCTATGGGAGCTTAATCGAAGTGGCTCGTGATACCAAAATTGTGAATGGAAAAAGCATTATGGGCGTGATGATGTTAGGCGCAACAAAAGGCAGCTCCATCGAACTCATCGTCACGGGCGAGGATGAAACAGAGGCTTTTAACGCATTAGAATCATTAATCAACAATCGCTTTGATGAAGCAGAATAAGAATAAGAATAAGCTTAACCCCACAAACACTGTGCGCCTGTGGGAAACTCATATTAACGTTAAAATATAAAATGTACTTTTAAAATCTCAGGGCGAATCTATTAAGGAAACTCACGGCATCTGAATGATTGTGACTCGGTTCAGGCTTAAAAAAGCTCGCGTCTTTTTTCGACCCTGACATTTTAGCTGATGTATTTTCTTCACTCGATTTCTTTGGCTTCATTGAATCGAGCTCAATAGACTCAAATTCCTTAGAAACCTTACTCTGCTTATTAACCTTAACCTCTTCTTTATCCTTACTCGTCGAGCCAGCTGTTAGCTCAGCTAATTTCGACCAGTTGTAACCATTTCCACTTGCACCAAACATAAGAGCCCCCTGCTTATTTATATATACAACTTTATTTTTTCTATAAAAAAACCCATAAGCTTTCACTTATGGGCTCCCTATTAAATATTACTTAATCAATCTAACTAAGCAACACTTCCTTAATTCTTACCTTGCCCTAGCATCTTGCTAGGTTGCTGCAAAGCCTCAGGCTTTTCTGCAATACTAATCGGACCAAAAATCCCTCGGTCAACCGCACTCGCTATAAAGGCAGATAACAGCATCACTTTTGAAGCAGGTGCAAGACCTGAAGATTCTTCAGACCCCGAGCTCAACCTCTCAACGGCTGACATATCACCGGTTTCACGAAACTCAACCAATGCTTATTCTTCATCAAGATATTTCTGAATTTTTGCAAAAATAACTGGGTAGTTAAGCATTGCTAAAACAGAAAAACCACTGTCTATCATTTGATTGATAAACCTAAGAGGCATAATTAAATCTGTCGCAGGATCAAACTCAGGAACAACGATACTAGAATTCTGAGTAACCCTCTCTAGAGCCACTTCAGTAAGAGCTTCATGATTACTGATGATAGCGCCAGCGGCCGCAATTGTAAGACCCGTAAAGCCCACTTCTTCAGATAGAGATTCTCTAAACTCATTTTCAGCTTAAGTTGCGAAATCAAATTCACGCTTAAATCGGCTAGGTATTCTCGATAAAGTCGTCGGTGAAAGCACCGTCCTAAACGCAGATGCTTGCGACAGTGTATGCGGCCCCGCATTCGTTTGAAGCATATCCAAACTAGAAGAGCTGACTCTTCGCGCAAGAGAACCTTTTGGGCTAGCTTTTAGTGGTAGTGACAACATAGATTTACCCCCCCCGGTAACTGAAAACAGCATATCGATACTGTTTGATTCTTGCCCGATGTAAAGCTTAAATTAGCACCATGTCAACTATATATGGAAAACAAGGGTAACAGTAAGTAACGTAAATAAAGGGGGTTTATGGCAAGTTGACAAATACGGCACAAAGAAAAGCTAATTCACTGATCTTTTATAATTCTTCGCTTACAAACCCAAACAAAAGCAACAATGGATAGAAGCGCTAAACACCCGCAATCGTCATCTCTTCTAACAGTATTGAGCCTGACAAAATATTGCGCCTGGTATCAATATCACCGCCTACACAGACAATATTAGCAAACATATCACGCAAATTAGCCGCAATACTCACGCCCGCTACAGGGTATTGAATGATGCCATTTTCAACCCAAAATCCTGAAGCGCCGTGCGAATAATCACCGGTAACAATGCTGACACCATTACCCATCAACTCTGTGACCAAGAAACCGGTGCCCATTTTCTTGAGCAAGTCAGACAAAGAGTCATTGGTATGTGTAATTTCCAAGTTATGCACCCCGCCCGCATTCCCAGTCGGCTTTAATCCCAACTTACGCGCAGAGTATGTGCTCAACATATAGCTTTCTAGCACACCGTCTTTAATGAAGTGTTTTTGAGAACACGCCACGCCATCAGAATCAAAAGACGAGCTGCCAAAAGCCCTTTTAACAAAGGGGTTTTCTGTGATATTAATATGATCTGGAAAAACAGATTTTCCTAAATGATCAAGCAAAAAACTCGACTTGCGATACTGGCTTCCACCACTAATTGCAGACAAAAAACATTTTAACAATGAGGCCGCAATCGGCGCTTCAAAAATGATCGGTGCTTTTTGTGTTTTAATCGGTTGGGCTTCTAATCTCGCAACGGTTCGCTCTGCCGCACGCTTACCGACTTCTTCATAATTTGTTAAGTCAACAGCAACACGCGAACAGGTATAATCGTAATCACGCTCTTTATCACCTTCTTTATCCTCAGCAACCAAAACACAACTCACACCATGACGAGTTGTTGGAAAACCACCGATGAAGCCATGACTATTTCCATAAGCAAACACGGCTTGTGAAGTGTAAACATCGACGCCATCGGAGTTCGTAATGCGCTTGTCCGCCCCCATACCAGCCGCCTCACACTTAACCGCCATTTCACCTGCCTCTTGAGGGGTTATCGCCCAGTCGTGATACATATCTAAATCAGGAAATTGAGTCGCGAGAAATTCCGAATCAGCCAAACCAGAATAAGGATCTTCATCGGTGTATTTTGCAATATGACACGCTGCCGTGACAGTATCTTCTAGGGCTTTATCACTAATATCTGTCGTGCTTGCCGAACCACTGCGCTTACCCATAAACACGGTAATGTCGATGCTTTTATCACGATTAAATTCTACTTGCTCGACATCGCCCATGCGCGCTGTTACCGAAAAACCCTGGTTAATGGCAAAGACCACTTCAGCGGCCGTAGCCCCCTGTGTTTTCGCACGAGCCAACACATCGCTCACTAAGTTACGCAGGCGTGCTTCTTCTTTTTGGATAACCCCTTCTTCAGAGAGTGTAATTGCTTTCATTTTTTGTTCCCTTAACTTTGAGTTCCGCCGACCGTAATGTTATCAATCTTCAATGTCGGCTGACCGACCCCCACAGGGACACTTTGACCGTCTTTACCGCAGACACCCACGCCACTGTCGAGTTTTAAATCGTTACCGACCATAGAGACATGTTGCATCGCTTCAGGCCCAGCACCGACCAAGGTTGCTCCCTTAACTGGCGCGGTTATTTTACCGTTCTCGATGAGATAAGCTTCGTTCGCTGAGAAGACGAACTTGCCCGAAGTGATATCCACCTGTCCGCCGTCGAAGTTGACAGCATAGATACCGTTCTTCACGGAGGCAATAATCTCTTCAGGCTCGCTTTTACCAGGAAGCATGTAGGTATTTGTCATACGCGGCAATGGTGTGGAAGCATAAGATTCACGTCGCCCGTTACCTGTAGGCGCCATTCCCATCAATCGGGCATTGAGACTGTCTTGCATGTAGTTTTTCAATATGCCGTTTTCAATAAGCACCGTGTTCTGTGTTGGCTCACCTTCATCGTCAATCGTTAAGGATCCACGTCGACCTTCGAGCGTGCCATCATCAACAATCGTACATAACGAAGAAGTCACCTGCTCACCCATGCGCCCTGTAAACGCAGAAGTCCCTTTTCGGTTGAAGTCACCTTCCAGGCCATGCCCTACGGCTTCATGCAATAGCACACCTGGCCAACCTGGGCCCAAGACCACTTCCATTGTGCCGGCAGGCGCTGGGATGGCATCTAAATTAACAACCGCCATACGCACCGCTTCAGAGGCGTATTCCAAATATTTATCATCAGCGAGCAAGCTTGAATAATCGTGTCTTCCGCCGCCACCCGATGAACCTTGCTCTCTACGGCCTTTATCTTCAACCACAACATGAACACTAATACGCACCAAAGGTCTGATGTCAGCCGCCAGGCGGCCTTCTGTCGTCATCACTAACACTGTTTCATACGAACCCGAGATACTGGCGCTCACATGTGAAACGCGAGCATCCAAACTGCGTGCATGTTGGTCAATTTTTTGTAGGATTGAAATCTTTTCCGCTTCACCTAATGATTTAAGCGGATTAGTCGCTGCATAGAGCGCTGGGACATTAGCGCGATGATAAGCTTGGACTTGTTGATCATCACCTTGCCTGGCAATACTGCGTGCCGCTTGGGCTGCTTGTTCGAGAGCTGGGAGGATAATGTCGTCAGAGTAAGCGAACCCAACCTTTTCACCACTCATCGCACGAATACCCACACCACAATCTATATCGTAGTGACCTGCTTTCACTATCCCATCTTCTAGGGCCCAGGACTCATGCTGTGTTGATTGGAAAAAAAGATCAGCATGATCGACACTGGAACTTAACAGCTGACTTAAGATGCGTTGCAAGTGGGCTTCCGTGATACCTGCAGGGGCTAACAAGGTATTTTCTACGATTTCGATAACGTTGGTCATATACTAATCTCATTTTTATCAGACAATGAATATAGCACATCCACTCTTTCAATGTCGCTAGTTGAGGGATAGTATAGAGGTAAGAATGGCTTTTAAGGTGGCAAGGATGAAACCGATAAAATGCATTATATTTGGACTAATCACACTATTTGCTCTCGCCGCATGCGCTGACGAGCAGCCTAGCTCCCATTCAATACTCTACACCACACACCCTGAGAACGTTAAGATATTATCAGAAACACCCAATCGTGGAGAATACACCACCTTAGGCAGCGTCTACGCAGAACACTTTAATATCTTTGGCATTAAGCGCCAACGCGCGACAATTCACAGTATTTTACAAAACAAAGCGGCGGAACTCGGTGGGGATGCGATTATGAAAACGCGCTTAAAAGACGACAGCATTGTCGCT
>DKOI01000073.1 GCA_002469885.1 Legionellales bacterium UBA7366
AGCATTAATAATGGGGGGATTACCCATCGACGGATGCCGTAATGAAACCTTCACCTCTAGAAAAAAGGCCAGCTGAGCTGCAAACTGAAGACCGTGAAAAATTTAAGAAAGCAAAATTAGGTGATAGCGAAGAGGGTGAAGGTGATGGAGAAGAACGGAGTCAGGTTGCTTATGGAAGCACTTCCCGATTATTTGCGCGACCAGATACAAGCGCGAAGGGTGGGGCCTCTCGTTCTGTGTATGGTGGTTTACGATTGCCAGGAAGTGGCTAGGGTGATTGCCATGCCGGTAGGCATGGCAATAATTGATGCAGGCTTAGTAACATTCAGCGTCGTATAAGTCCGCGATTTCTTCGTTCTCTTCTTTCCAGCGCTTTTTGGCAACGTAGTCTTCGATTGATCTTCTGCGATCAACCTTGGTCTGTTTCGCGCTGGGTTTGTTGCTAATTTCCTCGTTTTTTGCGGTTGAATCGTTCTTTTTTGACTTTTCCTTTGTCTTGACTTTTGTCATCATAATTTTCACTCTTCCATAAGATAAAACCATGATAAAATAACACAATTTGTACAGCGCAAACATCAGTCATCAACCATTCTTGGGGTGGAGGATTGCCATATAGTATTTCTAGGTTTCAGTTTGCTCACGTGACTTGACAGTAAAGGGTGAGGTTAGTATGTTGATCTATTATATTAATGTATTATTATACTGAGGCAAAAACCATGGGCCTGACTGAAATTCTCATTTTAGCGACTGCCTTTTTGGCGTTAGGTTTTTCACGTGTCAACGCCTGGGCTTGGTATACTCTTGTTGTCGTTTTAACGGCCGCTTTCATGTTTTATTCTTCGCCTATTTGGGTTTTCCTGTTCTTAATTTGGCTCCCATTCGCAATTCCGTTCACACGAAAATCCATCCTATCAAAACCACTAATGAGATTTTTTAATAAAAACATGCCTGAAATGAGTGATACCGAGCGTGAAGCGTTAGAGGCAGGGGATGTGTGGTTTGAGGCTGAGCTGTTTAGAGGTTCACCTGATTGGGGTGTCTTGCATGCTTATCCAAAGCCAACACTCTCAGAAAGCGAGCAACATTTTTTAGATAATGAAGTAGAAACACTGTGTGGCATGATTGATGACTGGGCGATTACCACAAGCCCCGAAAAAGATTTGCCAGAGGCGGTGTGGAACTACATTAAACAAAATCGATTCTTAGGGTTGATCATTGAGAAAAAATACGGTGGTCGAGAATTTTCAGCGTTAGCGCATTCAGCGGTAGTGTCTAAAATTGCATCTCGATCAGCAACGGCTTCAATTACCGTTATGGTGCCTAACTCGTTGGGGCCTGCAGAATTGTTAGCGGTTTATGGAACATCGAAACAGAAGGATTACTATTTACCGCGGTTAGCCAAAGGGGAAGAGATTCCGTGTTTTGCATTAACGGGGCCTGATTCTGGAAGTGATGCTGCGACGATGAATGATTACGGCATAGTCTGCGAGCAAGAATTCCAAGGGAAACCGACACTCGGCATTAAGCTTAACTTTGACAAACGTTACATCACCTTGGCACCCGCGGCGACATTGGTCGGTTTAGCTTTTCGTTTATTTGATCCTGAGAAACGGCTGGGTGATAAAGAAGAAATTGGCATTACCTTGGCGTTGTTACCAGCCTCACATCCCGGCATGGAAATAGGGCAACGACATATTCCAATGAACTTGCCGTTTATGAATGGCCCCATCAGAGGTAAAGACGTTTTTATCCCGCTAGAATGGATCATCGGTGGTCCAGAATATGTGGGGCAAGGTTGGAAGATGTTGATGAATTGCTTGTCGACAGGCCGAGGTATTTCACTGCCCGCAACAGCCGTTGCTAGCTCACAGTTTTGTTATAGAATGACCGGCGCTTACGCAATGTTGCGTAAACAATTTAATTTGCCTATCGCAAAGTTTGAAGGTGTTGAAGAGAAGCTTGTTCGAATCGCAGGTTTTAATTACACGATCAGTGCGTGTAAAGACATGACAGCCGGCGCAGTGGATCTTGGTATTAAGCCTTCATTAGTATCAGCTATTGCAAAGTATCATACGACAGAGATGGCTAGAACGTTGATTAATGATGCATATGATATCCATGGTGGTCGCGCGATTCAGTTTGGCCCAAACAATTATTTGAGCAATTCTTACTTGTCGGTCCCTATTTGCATCACAGTTGAGGGCGCCAATATTCTAACGCGCAATCTTTTGATTTTTGGTCAAGGGTTAATTCGTTGTCATCCATACTTGTTGAGCGAGATGGAGTTTGCGCACACTGGCAAGGTAGGTGAGTTTGATAAGATGCTGATGGCGCATCTTGGCTATACGTTTTCAAATTTTTCTCGCACGCTATTGTTGGGCTTAACTAAATCAATTTTTCTTCGTTCAAGTGAGCCCAAATCAGTTTCTAGGTTTTATAGGCGCTTAACGCGCATGAGTGCTGCTTTAGCCTTTACGTCTGATGTGGCTATTCTGTTTTTTGGTGGTCAGTTGAAACGTAAGGAGCGCATTTCGGCGCGCTTGGGCGATGTATTAAGTTATTTGTATATGGCGTCTTGCGTACTTAAACGTTTCAAAGATCACAATCATCCTGAAGAAGAGCTGGCTTATGTCAGGTGGTCTTGCCGATATTCTTTATTTCAAATTCAAACGGCATTTATCGATGTGATTGATAATTTTCCAAACCGTTTCGTTCGTATTATGTTAAGCGTTATTATTTTCCCGCTAGGCCGTTGTGCGAAAAAGCCAACAGATCATTTGGAGCATCAAATGCTTAAATCTATGTTGGCGCCAACAAAGCTACGCGATACATTAACCAAGGATATTTATGTGGGCAGCACTGCGTCTGATCCTTCAGGTAAAGTTGAGCTAGCCTTTGAGATGCTGATGGGCATGGAAGCGTTAGAGAAGAAATTTTCAAGTGCAGTTAAATCAGGTGAGATCTCGAGGATGTGTGATTTTGAATCTCAATTAGCCCTTGCGGTTAGTCATTCTATTTTTACTAGTGATGAAGCTGAAGATTACCGTGATTTTGTTAAATTACGAAATGATGTGATTGCCGTTGATGAGTTTGATTCAAGTTTGTTTAAGAAGGAAAAGGCGTAATGAAGAAGACCGATACTCCGAAAGTTTGTGATGTTTATATAGTTGATGGAAGCCGTACCCCTTTTTTGAAGTCGCGTGGCTTGCCTGGAGATTTCTCAGCAGCAGATTTGGCTGTAGCAGCTTGCCGTGATTTGTTAGCTTACCAGCCATTTTCCCCGGAAGACCTCGATGAGGTTGTTTTAGGCTGTGTGATGCCATCACCCACGGAAACGAACATTGCCCGCGTGGTTGCTTTGCGGTTAGGGTGTGGTGATCACATGCCGGCTTACACCGTTCAACGTAATTGCGCTTCGGGTATGCAAGCAATTGATGATGCATACAAAGATATTGCTATGGGTAGGCATGATTTGGTTTTAGCAGGGGGTGTTGAAGCGATGAGCCGAGCGCCACTTTTGTTTAATGAGTCTATGGTAGAGTGGTTTGCCAATTGGATGGGTGCTAAAACATTTTTTGCAAAACTGGGCGTGCTAGCTAAATTTAAGCTTAAAAACTTTGTGCCGGTGATTGCTTTATTAAAGGGCTTAAACGATCCTTTGGTGGGTTTGTCTATGGGTCAAACGGCTGAGAATTTAGCGTATCGTTTTGGTATTGATAGGGGCTCATTGGATCAATACGCACTAGAGAGTCAGTTGCGTAGCGCACGTGCGATAGAGGAAGGTTTTTTATCTGAAGTCAGCACACTGTATGATCCAGATGGTACGTATTATGAAAGTGATACAGGTGTCAGGCCTGATTCTTCACTTGAGAAATTAGCAAAACTCAAACCTTTCTTTGATAAAAAGTTTGGCCGTGTTACTGCTGGCAATAGTTCGCAAGTAACCGACGGTGCTGCTTGCGTATTGCTCGCAAGCAGTTATGCGGTTAAGCGTTATGGTTTAAAAGTGTTAGGTAAGATTCAAGACACGCATTGGGCGGGTTGTCCTCCTGAAGAAATGGGGTTGGGTCCAGTTTATGCGTCAACACCTATGTTGCAACGTCAAGGGTTATCCTTAGACGATATTGATTTCTGGGAGATTAATGAAGCCTTTGCGGCGCAAGTATTGGCATGTATGGCTGCATGGCACAATAAAGATTATTGCCAACATTATTTAGGGTTGCAGGAAGCATTCGGCTTGATTGATCGCAATCGTTTGAATGTGGATGGCGGTGCAATTGCAGTAGGCCATCCTGTTGGCGCTAGTGGCGCACGCATTGTATTACACTTGTTGCAAGTTTTAAGACGACATAAAGCTAAAAGAGGCGTAGCGTCGATCTGTATAGGTGGCGGACAAGGTGGAGCCATGTTAATTGAGAATGTATCTGAGGTGACAGCATGAATGAGCAAGGCAACTATAAACACTTCCAGCTAAAATTAGATGACGATAGTATTGTATGGCTTGATTTTGATAAACAAGGTGCAACTGCAAATACACTTGATGCTTCTATCTTGCTTGAATTTGAAGAAATAATTGATGCTATTGCATCAGATCATGGCTGTGCAGGTTTGGTGATTGGTTCTGCTAAGTCATCAGGTTTTATCGCAGGCGCTGATATTAATTCATTTACAGGATTTGAGAACACAGAAGAGGCGTTTTCCTTGATTCGGCGTGGTCAGCTTGTTTTAGATAAGCTAGATCATCTTGCCATTCCTACCGTTGCGTTGATTAATGGATTTTGTTTAGGTGGTGGATTTGAATTAGCCTTGGCGTGTGATTATCGAATCGCAATTGATCACAAGAAAACGCGTTTAGGCTTGCCTGAAGTTATGTTAGGTATTCACCCAGGTTGGGGTGGTATGGTGCGTCTGCCTAAGTTGATCGGTGCGCCAGCATTAAGTTTGATTTTAACAGGGCGAACCCTCAGTGCGAGCGCGGCTAAAAAATTCGGCATTGTTGATTTTGCATTACCGTTGCGACATGGAAAAGTAGCTGCCCGTGATATTATCCTTAAAAAGGTTAATGTTAAACGTCGTAAAGCCGCTCCTTTTATAACAAATCTTCCGGGTATCCGATTTGTCATTGCAGCGGTTGCACGACGACAACTTGCTAAAAAAGTCAGTAAGGAGCATTATCCTGCACCGTATGAAGCCTTGCGTTGCTGGCAGGTAAACGGAGTAAGCGATAAAGCGTATGTTGCAGAGGCAAGCTCTGTAGCACGACTTATCATGACTGACACTTCGCAACAGTTAATCCGTGACTTTTTCTTAAAAGAGCGCTTGAAATCTTTAGCTAAATCAGTTGATTTTAAACCACTGCATGTGCACGTTGTAGGTGCTGGTGCAATGGGGGGTGATATTGCAGCATGGTGTGCATACAAAGGCTTTACAGTGACACTGCAAGATTGTTCGCCAAAATTTATTTCTAAAGCCATTGCGCGTGCGAATAAATTTGCAACGAAGAAGTTAAGAAAGCCTCGTTTAGTTCAAGAGATGATGGACAGGTTGATGCCTGATGAAGAGGGGCGCGGCATTGGAAAAGCAGATGTTATTATTGAAGCTATTTTCGAAGATTTAAGCGCTAAAAGAGCCTTGTTTCAATCGCTTGAAGAGAAAGCGAAGCCTGAAGCTATTTTGGCATCAAATACGTCCAGTATACCACTTGATAAAATTGCAGTGATTCTAAAGCACCCAGAAAGACTGGTTGGAATTCATTTTTTCAACCCAGTAGCAAAAATGTTATTGGTTGAAGTTGTGTGCGGTGAGAAAACATTAGAAGAAGTTGTTGTGAATGCCACAGCGTTTGTCGGTAAGCTTGATCGTTTGCCATTGCCTGTGAAAAGTCATCCAGGATTTTTAATTAACCGCATTCTAATGCCTTATTTGATTGAAAGCGTTTTTTTGCTAGAAGACGGCGTACCGGCCAGTGTTATTGATGCGGCTGCGCGTGACTTTGGAATGCCATTAGGTCCTGTAGAGTTAGCAGATACGGTAGGGTTGGATATTTGTTTCTCTGTTGCTGGTATTCTCTCAGAGGAATTTGGCTCAGCTGTGCCGAAGAGTTTAGAAAAAATGATTGAGTCAGGTTTTCTTGGGCGTAAATCAGGCAGGGGGTTTTATAAATATAATCAGCAAGGCAAGTTGATTTCTGATGGTGCACGTAAAGATCCTGCGCGTTATCGAGAGATTACTGACCGCTTAATTTTAGCGTTATTAAACGAAGCTGTTGCGTGTTTATCAGAAGGTATTGTTGAGGACGATGATCTGCTTGATGCGGGTATGATTTTTGGCACAGGCTTTGCGCCGTTTCGTGGCGGGCCAATTCAGTATGCGTATGATCGTGGTATCTCTGATGTCACCGGGGCTTTGATGCAACTTCAGAACCAATTTGGTGCTCGATTCGAGCCACACAGTGGATGGACACAATTGCAAGCAGAACAGCCTGACGAACAGGTGCTTGTAGAAGAGCGTCTTCCAGAAGAGCCAGAAGACCAAACGATCTAGTATGATTTAGGGTGTAAATATGTCAGATGAAAAAAAAATTGATGAGATTATGGATTATTGGTTTGGCGATTTACAAACCGCAGACCTTCCTGGTAATGAAAGTACGGCTTTGTGGTTTGGCGGCAGTAACGAGATTGATGCGGAAATAACAGAATTATTTGCTGTAGATTTAGAGAATGCTATTGCCGGTAAATATGATAGTTGGGAGGAAACACCACGGGGCCGTCTTGCCTTGATCATTCTTTTCGATCAGTTCTCACGAAATATTTACAGATCAACGCCTGATGCATTTGCACAAGATGGCAAAGCATTAACCTTATGTATGGAAGGTGTTAAGTTGAGAGATGATCATACGTTGGCACTTATTCAGCGCGTTTTCTTTTATATGCCTTTAGAGCATTCTGAAGATTTGTTGATGCAACAGCAGTCTGTGACTGCGTTTCAGAGCTTGGCCAATATTTCTATGCCAGAAACATCAGGCGTCTACCAAGCCTTTTTAAAATATGCTTTTATGCATTATGACGTCATTAAACAATTTGGGCGTTTTCCGCATCGAAATACCATTTTGAAAAGACAATCAACAGAGGCTGAGTCCTTGTTTTTGGCGCAGACCAATGATTAATAAATTCCGTTCTATCTTTATCGATATATGTGGCGTTGCATTGTCAGATGAAGATAGAGCGTTGTTGCAACACGCAGCAGTTGCCGGTGTTGTTTTTTTCTCCCGTAATTTTGAATCTCCTGACCAGTTGAAAGCTTTAATTGATGAAATTCGCGGAATAAATCCTGCCTTGTTATTTGCCGTTGATCAAGAAGGCGGGCGGGTCCAGCGTTTCAAAGAAGGTTTTACGCGTATAGCACCCATGGGGGAGTTTGAAAAAGAATATAAAGTTGATCAGTCGGCCGCACTTAAAAAAATGCAGGACGTTGGCTTTACCTTGGCTTCTGAGTTGAAATCTATCGGCATTGATATCTCTTTCGCGCCGGTGTTAGATCTTAATCGGGGTTTGTGTGATGTGGTTGGAGATAGGGCCTTTTCAAGTGATCCTCAGATTGTGATCGCTTTAGCAAGCGCTTTGACGGCTGGTTTTAATCAAGCGGGCGTACAAGCTGTTGGGAAGCATTTTCCAGGCCACGGCCATGTCGCTGTCGACTCTCATGTGGGTATTCCAATTGATGATCGAGAGTTGGGGGAGGTCCTGGCTTCAGATATTTTGCCGTTTAAGGCAATGATAGGATCGGGACTACAGGCGATAATGCCTGCCCATATTATCTTCCCTAAAGTGGATGTATTGCCCGCATGTTTTTCGAAGGTTTGGCTGACCGATATTTTAAAAAACCAGTGTGGTTTTAAAGGTCAGGTCTTCAGTGATGATATGAGCATGGAAGGTGCTAAAGCTGTCGGTAATCTCGAGGCTCGAACAAATTTAGCGCTAGAAGCAGGGTGTGATTATGTTTTGGTTTGTAACGATAGGCCGGGCGTGGTATCTTTATTGAAAGAATAGTAATCAATTGAGGTTGGAGTATGAGCGAAGCAGGTTTGATCGAATATTTATCAAGTAACGGTTTAAGTGCTTGGGTGCTTCAGGTTGCTATTGTTCTCGGAATAGCGTTTGTTTTATACATCACTCAAATCCTCTCGTTTAAAAAACTCGGCGAAAAATTCAAGAAAACCAAGCGAAGCTGGGATGATGCCCTGATCTATTCCTTAAGCAAGCCTCTAGGTATTCTCATCTGGCTTGTCTCAATTGTTTTTTCTCTGCATATTATTCAAAAATCACTTTTAAACTTACCCATTCTCTCGCTCTTGCTCAATATAAGAAATATGGCAATTGCGATTTTGGTTGTTTGGTTTTTGTTGCGATTTATTGACGGTATTAAGCATAACTTGCTTGTGGTTCGGCCGAGTGGAAAGCAGGTGGATGTTACAACGGTGCATGCCGTTTGTAAGTTCATGCAGTTAGGCGCGATTGTTGTTGGTATTTTGCTTGCGATGCAAGCGATGGGTATCGACATATCAGTCTTACTCGCCTTTGGTGGTGGTTCTGCAATCGTTGTCGGTATCGCAGCTCAAGATTTACTGGCCAATTTCTTTGGCGGTATTGTTGTTTTGATGGATAAGCCGTTTAAAGTGGGTGATTGGATTTCCTCACCTGATAAGCAAATCGAAGGAACAGTCGAGTATATCGGTTGGCGACAAACACGTATTCGCACATTCGCGAAACGTCCCTTATATGTTCCGAACTCTAATTTCACTAACATTACGATTGAAAACCCATCGCGCATGTTAAATCGTCAAATGAAAAAAGTGGTTGGCGTTAGATATGATGATGTGCATGTTGTTTCGCAGATTACAAAAGAGATAACCGAAATGCTACGTGAAAGCGATAAGATCGATACAAACATGGCGTGCTTTGTGAATCTCATAGAGTTCTCAGCATCGTCTTTAGATATCCTCATTTATTGCTTTACTAAAACAACCAACTGGATTGAGTTCCAGCAAATTCAAGAAGACCTTATGCTAGAGATCGCTGGCATCATTGAAAAACATGGGGCTTCTATTGCGTTTCCAACAACAACGTTGGATTTGCCTGATAACTTGTTTCAAGCGAGTTAACGCCGTTAATTTTCTTGTTCTATTCAGTTTTGATTGCTAAGCGTAGAGAGGAGTCAATTCTATTGAGTAAAATGCTTAGATTGTTCTCCTCGATATATTCGTCAGTTGCTTTTTTTGCTCCTTGCCAGTCACCATAATCATCAATAATTAAGACGCCATTAGTCTTAATATGTGGATATAGGTGTATTAGCTCGTGTTTTGTTGATTCATACCAATCTGTGTCCAGCCTCAATAGTGCAATTTCCCCCGGCATTTGTAGAGGCAAGCTGTCTTCTACTTTCCCTTTGATAAAATGAAGCTTTTCTTTTGGATACCCGGTAGACAGCACATTTTCTGTAACCTCTTCAAGTGGTGATAGGCAGTATGTAGAAGTATCATTTGATGTTTTCGTTCTCTCAAAGGTTTCGGTAGCTAAATCTCCCAAGAGGCCTATATCAACATTGGTTGGAGCACACATGCCAGTAAAGGTATCGTAAAGATAAATATCTCTGTCGGTTATTCCCATATCCATTAAGGTATGTGCTATTACCATCACAGACCCGCCTTTCCAGACACCGCATTCCACAAAGCTTCCTTGGATCTCTTTTTCTATTATGTATTTGACAGCATTGCTGAGTGCATTTATACGCTTAATATTTGTCAGTGTGTACAATTTTATTTTCTCTGTAAGTTTAATAATATCGTTTGGTATGTCTAGAGGGTATAAGCGTTCATTGGGGCGTTCCATATTGTGTCTGATAAGATCAAACCCAGCTTTTTGTATGACAGGCCGTACAATTTTTCTGAAAATCTGTGTTGTAATATTCATTAATGTATTTCCATGTTTATGATGATATGTGTTTTATCTTGTGTAGGACGTAGCAGTTATTTATTTGCGTTGTGTGCCAGGTGGGGTGTTGCATAGCCCATAGGGCTAAGGTATTTAAAGGCAGCTTGGCATTTTCCGGGCAAAAAACGATAGCGCCTAATGTTTCATTCCCAATAAATTTCTCAGGCTGCACAGCCATGGCCTGATATTGTTTGTAAAATGTCAGCACGGTAAATGATTTTCTTTGTGAAAAATAAGCAAGTGATGAGCTCCAGTTATTGCCCCACGCAATAAATATTGCATTTTCAGGAATGTTTTCTTTAATGAAATATCCAATTCTTAATTCGGTGTTGTTTTCAGGCGTGTATTGCTTCTTGAGGGCGCTGAAGTAGGTTTGATTGAACCAGTAATAATTCGATGCAACCATCAGTGCGAGTGCGCTTAGAGGAAGTATGCTCTTTCGGGGTAATAATGTATTGAGCATCCTAGTGAAATGGCTGCGGCGTAAATAAGAAATATGAGGTTGGCTGTTTGATAATATGTGTGAATGATGTGTACGTTTGCAAACATTAATATTGGCAGAAGCGCTAGCAAGATAGCGCCTGCAATCAATAAATGGATAGCTTTAGGGATTTTAATCAGTTTAAAGGGGGCAACGAGTACGATAACGCCAAGAATGCCAGCAAGATTCTGTAGAAATATTCGCTTCCACAATACGGTGTAATACATTTCATGAGAGAGCCGTTGTTTTATCGTTCCCCAGAACCAAGGCTGTAAACTTACCTGCTGTCCTAAACTATTTTCGAATCGAATGATGTGTGAGTATGTGATCCAGGTAACAGCAATAACGAAGGGGATGGTGAGTATAGCGGCTCCACGTAATAGATGGTATAGCAAAGCCTTGGGCCCTTGCGGATAAAACTTTTCAATACCAATGTAACAATGGTCCAAGCACAGAGAGATGAAGACAGGAGCTGCGGTTGTGCTTTTTTGTAAAAATGCCAAGCTCATGAATAAGCAGAAAAATAGAATAGGGAGTTTACCCTTAGATTGCGCTTGGTCAATAAAGTATTTGATTGAACAAACACTGAAGAGCAGTGCTGTAGTTTCAATCATGAGCGATCTACCCCAGTAGAGATATATGGGGCTTGAAAATAGCAATACAATAAAAATGAGGAAGACAACGGATGGTAAGCGCAATGAGCGAGTAATTGACCTGATTGGGAGTAGGCATGCAACGAGTGCGACAAAGCTTAATACTCTGCCAATACATTGAAGAGGGAGTGGGCTATATTTTGCAATGCTGGCAATAATTATTTGGTACAATGGGAATTCGTGCGGAATACTCCAAGGAGGGCCAGCAACGGGCGTCTCATAAGCTAAGTGAAAACCATTTTGAATTAACCAATAGCTTGTTAACGCGTTTTGTGACTGCCTAAAAGAGTGAAAATCAAGCGGGAGCTAGAAGCTATACTTAATTGCAATGTATATTGCGTACGTAAGAATCGCTATAGAAAGGGCAGCCAGGCAGGTGCTTACAGAATGATTATTAATTAATTTCAGCTTTATCATGGTGACACTCGATTTTTTAGTTTAAAGAGTACGAGCTTTAATCTATCGCATCGCGCATACAGGTAAACTTTGATTGCGTACGTGAATAGTTTGGGTGGGCTGAATATTTTTATCAGCAACGGTTTTATTGCCCGAACGTTTATAATTTTTGTCGATAGTGCTTCATTCTTGCTGGTTAATCGCAATAGAAGAGGGGCTACTATTTCATTAATTAGCTCTTCGTTAGATGTGTTTTCAATATCCTCGCTTGATGCGTCTTCTTTGGGGTTGGGAGAGTAAAAAAGTTTTCCGTCATTTCTGTTAAGATATTCTTTGGCGATATATTCGTTTTCTGCAGCATGAAAATTATTAACTTCAACGGCAAGAGGCGCTGGAAGCGTTGAGTTGCTTTTTTCGATAGATGGTTTTTTGCTAAGCTCGTACAGAAAAGTACCTATTTCTTTGTTGAGCAATATGCTTTCTGTAATGGAAGATTTTTTAATTAATTGAATAAACTTTATTGCGTGCCTAGGAAGTGAGATATTGTGTTTTGAGTTTACACCCAAAAATGATTTTGTCTTAAATCCTATAGTGCTTGCAAAGTCTGAAAGCAGGCCATCATCAAGTTGCTCCCGTTCATAGGGTTTAACAATCATATTACTTTTGCCAAATGCGTTGCTCCATCTATCAAGTATCGATTGGTAGCTATCACCCTCTAATTGCCTGTCTTGGACAAATTCATTAAGTGTAGTGTGTATGCCGGTGAATGGGGTTTTGAGCAATTGGTTATAGAGTGATCCGTAAAATTTATCTTGTCTTCTAAGGTGGATAATGATTTTTACGTTAAATCCAGATAGCCTTTCTTTTAGTGGTTGTAAGTTATTAATGAGGCTAAAGTTTTCACTGCTAAGTATGATTGAGTGGGAGGGTGATTGATTTATCTCACCCATCAACTTATCCCAATGAAATTCCTTGTTTGGAGGTAAGAGCAAACGTAACGGGGTCAAGACACCAAAAGCACGAAAATCTTTTTCTGACAGGAATCTAGCTGCTAACATACAGTGATGTGTTGTGGGAGATTCTATACCTGATCTTGGAAATAGGAAGCCTTGTCTAAGCAAGTTTACTCGGTTTTGGATCAGCACACTTTGTAAGTATGTTGTCCCTGTTTTGTGTGTTCCAATGTGAAGGTAGAGTTTTTTTGGCTTTTTCAACGTTTAACGCCTTTTGTTGACTGTAATAACATGAAAAATATTTTTCAAGTATTTACATAGTGGGTGCAGTGCTTCAGGGATTTTGTGTGCAATGCTTGGCTTTGGCAGGTAGTAGTTTGTAATTAAATCCTGTATCTGCGATGTTTGTTTTTCTTTGCATTCAAAGGCATCTTTTTTGTATAGCTTGTTAAATGTATTATCTGATGTGTTTTGTGCATTGTTAGGTTCTATTAATTTAGTTAGTGATGCTGTTTCATTGCTAATATCCCGTTCAGCCATAAACGCCAATGCATTCTTGTGAAGAGCGTTTCTTTTTGTGTCATCATCGAGCATATCGATTATTGCCATTGCTATTGAGAGGGGGGTATCTTTGGATAATGTGATGCTAGAATCTGGATAGTCGTAACAGGTGTTCTCACCCCATAAGTCAATAACAGGCAAGCCAGAGGCCATCATTTCAAAGGGGATCCTTGATGGATTGCTGGCGCTAAGACACACTCCTAGAATGCATTTGTTATAGAGCTCGTTACAGTCCTCCACAGATAGGAACCCAAGATTTGTATGTGAAAATGGGTGTTTTGATTTGTCATTTGAGCCATAGAGATAAATAGTGATCTCTGGTCTTAATATTTTAAGGATATGTAAGGCTGTAATACCCAGCGCCGAACATCGCCGTTGCTTCTTAGGTTGATATGTAAAGCATAAAGCTAATTCACGCTTTTGGTTTAAATATTTATAGGTTGATAGATCGGCTCCAAAGTCTATGTTTTTTGATTTTAGCCCATATTGTTTTTGCAGTAGAACAGATAAATTTCGACCTAAGGTGATCGGTTCTAATGATAATCCGTAAGAATTTTTAGCTGCTATGTATTGAGAACCCGTGGGGAGAAAGACCGGTTCAAAATCTTGGATGAAATAATATTTACGGCATTTAAATGTAAGGGATTCTACAACAGATGCTGAATACCAGATAGTTGCAAAAACAGCGTCACAGGGCAATATTTGGTTCCAGCCAATCACAACGTTTTGAAAATATATTGAAAAGTGGCGTTCGATAAGTTTCCTGGTTGACTCGCTCGATTTCCCTTCTCTTATGTACAGCGTTATCTCCCATCCTGCATTTTGCATCGCTTTGGCGTGTTCGAATATTGTTCTGTAACCGCCAGATTTGTCAGAGGCGGTTGCTACTAACCATGAGGCTGATTTTCTAGTGGTTTTTGGGTTATACATTTTATAGGCCTAACGTTGATATAGGTTTAAGAAGTCGTTTTAGACCGCGTAATAATTTACTTAGCCCTTTTCGAATTTTAATTTTGATAATAAAAAATATCAAAGGTTGAGGGCTGGAGTAGCGGCCAATTTTTTTATAGGTGAAGAAGCAATGGATTTTTACCATGTTATGGCATAAATAGATTAAGATTTTCTCATGCAAGGTATTGTAGGGCTTGTGTGATTGGGTAAATTGATTATAGTAATCCTGTTTGGGTCTATTGTGCTTCACAATGCGTTCTGGAATTTCAGATAGAAGTGTATATTGAGGCTTTTCAAAGAATGTGTCCATATTTCCAGTGGTGGAGGTTGTGTTGGCGCGTTCAGGCATTTTGTTGTTACATATTTCTCGAGACAAGCTTTTTAAGCGCCTTATAGTTAAGTACAATAAGAATGGGGTTTTGATGCGCCTGTGACATGCGATAGGACCTGCTTTCCAAAGTGATCGCTGTACTGATAATCTTAAGCCAGAAAATTTGGGGGTTTTTTCTTTAATAGGGCTTATTAATGGCGTTATATTCTCTGTTCCCTGGTCGCTGATGTTTATTGATTCTGCAAATAGTTCAGCTTCTCTTTGGGTTGGAAACCGAATGGCTCGGCAGCTAAGATATTTAGCTTGGTTTAATGTTTGTTTGCTGCATATGCCAAATGTTCGTATTACAGTAGCGTATTTATTTGCATAATCTACAGTTGATTTTTGCATTAGCGCCACTAAAGTTTCTTGACGAGATTCGATTTTTCTTGTTTCATTATTTTCATTTTTTAGAATGGGTTTGATGGTACCATTTTCATTTTTATAGCCTATCACAGTTGCGTGAGCTGCCATACAGAGTGTCTCTACTAGCTGAATGCAGAACAGAATTGCACCCCCCATCCATTCAAAGTTGACAATATCTGCAAGGATTGGCTTTAAACGATTGGTTTCTGTTGATCGGTGGTATGCTTCTATTTGTGTTCCCATGTAGTAGCCGACAATAGAGGGAGCTTTTTTTCCATATAGTTTTTTTAAGCCTAATGAGATACTTTCTTGGATTTGTCCTCTCCAGCCACAATCAACTATGCCTATTTTGTTGAAGTGCGTGAGACCTTCTTGTTTTAGGTATTCAGCTAACAGTCCTGAGTATGCTTCTTTCTTTGCTTTGAAGCGAGCTTGAACTCGACTATCGAGTATCATTGAGTGCAATGGTGGCCAGTGCGTTGGATCGTTAGGCATGGGGTCGCTTATCTTGCAAATGCCGTAATCTTAAGCAATTGATGTTAATGCACTGGGTTCAAAATCCAACGTTGAAAAAGCATCGAGTATTGTTGGCAACTCGGTTAGTGTTGAAAGGCTCGCCTCTCGTGTTCCAAAAGCATCACTCGGAAAGAACATGCTGGACATTCTAGAAACTCCAAGATAAGTAGCGCCTGGAAGTTTGCAAGGTTGATTTTCGTTTTGCTGTGGGTATTGTTTTGCTAAGATGTTGTAAATTTCGTAAAAGAGATATCCATCGCGGGCCAAGAAATACAAGTGTTCAACGCCATCTGAAATGCTTTTTTCAATAACATTATGAACAAAGCTTGTGTATATTGGCGCCCAGATATTTTGTGCGTATTGTTCTGGAAATGTGATGGAAGTTCCCGGTATTGATTGAGTGAAGTGATTAACAAAGTGGTGCGTGCTTGCGTTTGATTTGTGGTATTCGTATGCCCAGTGAATTTTTTTAGCACGTTTTTTCAGTTGTGTATCTTTGACTGATATGCCAGTCATGCCTGCGTGTGCAGCCATCTTTCCATCGCTGTGTTTGTTATCGCCCAAGTGAATGATCTGCCGAGGAGTAATGCCTTCAATATCGATAACTTTTTTGAAAAGGTTGCCAGATCTTTTGTTAAGCCCAAAATCTGCTGAGACGTAGCCGTTGCTGAAATAGCGTAGAAGATTATGTTTTTCTAATATGCGTTCAACTGCAGATTTAGGCAGATACATGTCGGATATATAAATAAGTCTTATGTTCTCATCTTCGATTGAACGCAGAAAGCTTTCCATGCAGGGGTTTGCTTCCGTAACGTCGAGCTCAAGCTCAACCATTTTGTTCAGCAGCTGGGTTGGCATGTTTGTAAGATTATGTTGATTGCCTAGATATTCCGATACCCACTGCTGAAAAAGATCACTTTCCAGTGCCTCATGATCCAAGCCTTGCTTTTGGTTCTTCTCAGCGCACTTTTGGTATGCAAGGTGGAATGCCGATAACGAGTTAGCGTGTTTTGTAGGTAGTTTCAATTTTTCTACGGTGGCATCAAACCAGTTGGCTACAGGGTCTAGCATGCTTTGAGGGCTGGTTCTTCTGAGGATGAGTGTGTCGAAAACGTCTAGAGAAACCACAGTTGGTTTTTCTTGTTTAATGCGTCCTTTAAGGTCTATTAGTGCTGACTCAAATGAGGTGTGTCGAGCATGCATTATTCCTGTCTCCATTTATATAATGGTGTGTCCCTATCTTTCAGGTGTATTCTACATAGTG
>DKOI01000134.1:0-1478 GCA_002469885.1 Legionellales bacterium UBA7366
TGATGAAGCTATGAAACAAACCATTGAAATGGCATCCGCTGCTTATAAAAATGAAGAAGGCATTGTTGGTGTTCCAACTGGACTAAGAGATTTAGACGATAAACTTGGTGGCCTTCATCAGTCTGATTTAATTATTATTGCTGGCCGTCCTTCGATGGGAAAAACTTCCTTGGCATTAAATATGGCGGAGCACGTTGCCATTGAAAAAAAAATGCCCGTGGCTGTGTTCTCAATGGAGATGGCCTCCATGCAATTAACCACCCGACTAATTGGCTCGGTAGGGCGCGTTGATCAACATAAAATGCGCACCGGTCAACTTGATGATGATGACTGGGAAAAACTCACAGATTCTTTGGGGCAGTTGAATGAGGCACCCATCCACATTGATGAAGGCTCTGCCTTAAACACCTTTGAGGTAAGAGCAAGAGCAAGACGCTTGCAACGACAAGTTGGACAACTGGGTCTTATTGTCATTGATTATATTCAGCTTATGTCAGCACCGATAGGAAAGCAGACTGAAAATAGAGCCACGGAAATCTCTGAGATATCACGATCGCTAAAATCATTGGCAAAAGAATTGCATGTGCCCGTTGTGGCATTATCGCAATTAAATCGAAGTGTGGAGCAACGCGTTGATAAACGCCCTGTCATGTCAGATTTACGTGAATCCGGTGCCATTGAGCAAGATGCTGATGTCATAATGTTTATCTATCGTGATGAAGTGTATAACCCAGAGTCACCTGACAAAGGCTTAGCCGAGATTCTGTTAGCAAAACAACGAAATGGACCAGTCGGTATGGTTAAATTAACATTCTTGGGCCAATATACTCGGTTTGAAAATTATGCTAATCCAGGTTATGACATAGGTTACTAACGCCCATGCGACCACTTCAAGTAACCGTTGATACTCAAGCGTTACAACAGAATTTCTTCCATGTAAAAAAACTTGCTCCAGCCAGTAAAGTCATGGCTGTTTTAAAGGCCAATGCTTACGGTCATGGACTCATTGAGTCTGCCATGGCGTTAAAAGAGGCGGACGGTTTTGCTGTATTAAACCTCGCTGATGCGATTGATTTAAGGGAGCATGGCTTTGAGCAAAAGATATTGTTGCTTGAAGGGTTTTTTGCTGCAGACGAGGTAAATATTTGTGCAAACATGAATATTGAGGCAGTGATTCATAATCATGAGCAAATTCAGATGATTGATCAGTCCAGAATAAAAAAACCCCTTGATATTCATCTGAAGTTTAATACAGGAATGAATCGTTTGGGGTTTGTATACGATAAAAGTAGCCCCTTGATTGATGAGCTTTTAAGCCATAACAAGATTAACAATGTGACACTGATGACGCATTTTGCTACCGCTGATGAAGCGGCAGGTATTGATCAGCAGATGCAACATTTTTTAAGTATTTGCGAGGGCCGAAATCAGCTGCGCTCGGTGGCCAATTCGGCAGCCATTATTCGTTATCCAGAATC
>DKOI01000134.1:1527-4002 GCA_002469885.1 Legionellales bacterium UBA7366
GAAATCATTGCGGTACAACATTTAAAAGCAGGGCAGTCGGTCGGTTATGGCAGCATGTTTCAAGCAAAAAAAAATACGCGCGTGGGTATCGTGGCGGCAGGCTATGCCGATGGTTATCCTCGACATGCTCCCACTGGGACACCTGTCATTGTCGATGGTGCCCGAACCAAAACGCTGGGCCGTGTATCGATGGATATGTTGTATGTTGATATCACCGCCATGCCAAATGCAGGCAGGGGCAGTAACGTTGAGTTGTGGGGTAAAAAGATCTCTGTTGATGAAGTGGCGGCGCATGCAGGCACGGTTGGTTATGAACTTTTATGTGCGGTGTCGGCATCAATAAGGGTACCGTTAGGATATCAGCATGGCGAAAAGTAAGGTTGCTTACCATTGCACCGAATGCGGTGGTCAGTCGACCAAATGGCAGGGTCAATGCCCGCATTGCTTTGCATGGAATACCCTGACAGAATCTATTATCGAAGGCAAATCTGTTAACCGTTATGCTTCCATCGCGCAAACCTCAACACTGCAAAAATTAAGTGACGTTGAAACGCAAAATATCATACGGCAGACCACGGGCATTAGTGAGTTTGATCGTGTGCTCGGCGGTGGTTTGGTCGGGGGTGCAGTTATTCTGCTCGGTGGTGACCCGGGTATTGGTAAATCAACGATTCTGCTGCAGGCGTTATCAGCGCTAACAAATCAAGCAGAACCCATAAATGTGTTGTACGTAAGTGGAGAAGAGTCCTCGCAACAGATTGCCATGCGTGCGCGTCGACTTGAGCTTGAAGTTTCCGACATAGCCATATTGTCTGAAATCAATTTAGAAAATGTATTAAAAAATATTGAAAAACATCAATCAAATGTGGTTATCATTGATTCCATACAAACCATCTATTCAGAAGAATTAAGTTCGGCCCCCGGTTCGGTAACACAGGTCCGCGAGTGCGCGGCACAATTAACAAGAGTTGCAAAACAATCGAATATCACATTGATATTTGTCGGTCATGTCACCAAAGAAGGCACGTTAGCAGGGCCAAGGGTATTAGAGCATATTGTTGATACAGTTCTGTATTTTGAAGGCGACCCACATTCTAGCTTTAGGATGATCAGGGCGGCGAAAAATCGCTTTGGCGCCGTGAATGAATTGGGTGTATTTGCGATGACGGAAAAAGGGTTGAAGGAGGTCACCAACCCATCGGCATTATTTTTGTCACACCATCATGAAAAAGTTAGTGGAACATGTATCACGGTGACACAAGAGGGCACGCGCCCCCTTTTAATTGAAATTCAAGCCTTGGTGGATGTTTCGCATTCGAATAATCCAAAACGCCTTTCAGTCGGTTTGGAACATAATCGCTTGGCACTGCTCTTAGCAACATTACACAAGCATGCTGGTATCGCTTGTTACGATCAAGATGTCTTCATCAATGCCGTGGGCGGCGTTAAAATATCGGAGCCGGGTGTTGATTTAGCTGTCCTCTGCGCTATTGTTTCTTCGTTTAAGAATAAGCCCATTGATCAAAAAACCATCATTTTTGGTGAAGTCGGACTGGCTGGCGAGGTGCGACCGGTGCAGCGTGGTCAAGAGCGCATTAAGGAGGCTGCCAAGTTAGGTTTTAATCGTGCGATTATTCCAAAGGCCAATGTAGCGAAACAAAAAATTAGTGGGATAGAAATCATTCCTGTTGAAAATTTATCGCAAGCCCTAAGCAAGCTAAGTGACTAGTATTATTTAATCCAGCGCACACCAAAAATAGTGCCTAAGGCAATAAAAAATTTCCGAGAAGGTGGCAGCAAGGTTTTGATATTGACTATATTTTCTGGTGTATTTTGTTTTATCTCATGCAGCAAGATGTAGTAAATATTTGCCATAATCAAGCCGGGTAATTGTGCCCATTTATCCTCTTTGGGGAGTTGTCGTATCGCTTCCAAATAAAATCCTTTGGCTTGCAGGCTGAGGTGATTAATCAGATCGATAAATTTTTCATTCTTAGTAAGCGCAAGAATTTCATTTTCACTGATATTTAATGTTTTTAATTGATCCAGCGGCACATAAATTCGATCGCGCCTGGCATCCTCGCCTATATCGCGCATGATGTTTGTAAGTTGCAACGCAATCCCCAGATTATGCGCATATTTATGGGTCTGTACATTTTTGTAACCAAAAATTTTTGCCGACATAATGCCGACCACGGAGGCCACACGATAACAATAAAGTTGTAGCTGCTTAAAACTTTCATAACGATTAAAATTTAGGTCCATCTCCATTCCATCAAGAATTTCAATGAAGTATTCTTGATTTAGTTGATAGTTTTTTATGTGCGGGAGCAATGCTTTAGTCACCGGGTGTTGGGGATTATTATCAAACAGTCGCTGAATTTCAACGCGCCACCAATCGAGTTTATTTTTGCCAATTTCATACTCTTTACATTCGTCTGCGATATCGTCAACTTCTCGACAAAAAGCATACAG
>DKOI01000109.1:0-1851 GCA_002469885.1 Legionellales bacterium UBA7366
AAAACAGCGCTTACGTTTTAGAATGTTTAGACACTGCTATCGATGCTTGCAAAGATCAACGCGCAGACGCACTCGTCACAGCGCCCATTCATAAAGCCGTTATTAATGATGCTGGCATCCCCTTTTCAGGACACACGGAATATTTAGCCACGCGTTGTAATACAGAAAAATCTGTCATGTTATTTACAACGCCCACAACTTATCTTGCACTGCAAACTACACACATGCCGTTGAAGGCTGTGTCTGACGCTATCACCGAACAAGCCTTAACCCAAACGCTGGATATTTTGCACGATGCGCTCAAGCGCTTATTCAAATTACCACAACCTAAAATTGATGTGCTGGGATTAAACCCGCATGCCGGTGAAAACGGTTATCTTGGCTTTGAGGAAATTGAAACCCTTATTCCTGTCATCAAGGCGTATCAATCAAAAGGCTACGCCATTACAGGCCCGCTGCCAGCAGATACTGCGTTCATCAATAACAGCGCGGACTGCGTGCTCGCCATGTACCACGATCAAGCGCTGCCCCTGATTAAATCCAACCACTTTAACGAAGCCGTTAACGTAACGCTGGGCTTACCGATTATTCGCACATCAGTTGACCATGGAACCGCCTTACACCTGGCTGGTACAAATGCGGTGAATGCAAAAAATATTTGCTCTGCCCTCGAAATGGCTCTAAAATTAACAACATGACACATTCACACCATCATCATGCACCGCCTGATAACTTTAACTTAGCGTTTGCCGTCTCGGTGAGCCTCAATTTACTCTACACCGTTGTACAAGCATTTTACGCTATCAGCGCTAACTCTATGAGTTTACTGGCTGATGCTGGACATAATCTAGGCGATGTTCTCGGCCTCTTATTGGCCTGGGGAGCAAGCTGGCTGCTCACACGCCCTGCTAGCGAGCGTTATAGCTATGGTTACAAACGCACGTCTATCCTAGCCGCACTGCTCAATGCCTCTATTCTTGTTGGCGCATCTTGCTTAATTGCTTATGAATCGATCAATAAGTTCTTTCACCCTGAAAACGTTGCGGCAATGACCGTGATTGTTGTTGCCCTCGTCGGCATTGTGATCAACACCGGCACCGCGCTATTGTTTTTCAAAGATCGCCACTCGGACATCAACATTAAAGGCGCCTTCTTACACCTTGCCTCAGATGCACTGGTCTCCCTGGGTGTTGTCATTGGCGCCGCTGTGATCTATTACACGGACTGGCACTGGGTCGACCCCTTGATCGGCTTGCTGATCGTTGCCACTATTTTGTATAGCACTTGGGGCTTGCTGATCGATTCTGTGAACCTCATCATGGACGCCGTGCCACGTCACATCGATCAAAAAGCTGTACGTGAACTTCTACTTTCCCACAAAGGCGTGAAGACCATTCACGACTTACACATATGGGGCTTGAGCAGTAAAGAAATTGCGCTCACCGCACATCTGATTGTGCCAGACCAATCATTCACCGATGAAGACCACCAAACCTTTGCGCATGACTTGAAACACAAATTTAAAATTGGCCATGTGACGCTTCAAGTGGAACAAGGTAAAAATGAATTTCCGTGCCAGCATTTAAAGGGTTGCTAGCCAACTCGCGGCATCGTAATTTTATCAAACTTGCTCTCTCTCGAGACACTTAACTGTTTTATTACACACATGCAATCCACCTGCTCCGCAACACCCAATGTAATTACAACCTCGCAACAATAAACCTAATCGATCACGGTGTTTTTCTTCTGATGTAGCCTGCGCAAGCAGCGCTTAAGCGATGCGCCTGCAGGTAGTGCGCGAAGCGCCTCAACGTATGTGTTAATCTAAACCCCGCAGGCGTTCACTTCGTT
>DKOI01000109.1:1872-7986 GCA_002469885.1 Legionellales bacterium UBA7366
TCTTGTGCGGGCTACGGCAAACCTGATCGTTCACGTTGTTTTCTTGTGCGGGTTACGATTTCTCCAGGCATAAAAAAGCCCCGATGACTTGCGTCATCAGGGCTTTTCAAACACTCGCGTTTAGTAAACGCGTGTACTTTCTTCTTCAACAACTGGAGTTTTAGTTGTTGCAGTTTGCACTTTAGCAACGACCTTATCATTACCTCGGCTAACCGCTTCAGCAGTGATATGATACTCAACCACTTCTTTAGGGTTCAACGTTGGGTATGAATCAAACGTTACCGTATTGTTGTTGATAGTCCCTTTCATGCTACCAATAATACCTGTTGGCTTGATGCTGCTAGGGAACCTAACTTGAACTTGTAGGTTGCTATCTGCGCCAGTACCTTGGTTTTTAATGCGAAGGTTGTATTGCGTTGAATCACCGACTAATAATGAATCGCGCGTATCAACCATCTCAACACCTAATGCAGGAACACCAGACCATACTGTACAAGTACGTGCTTGATCGCTCATGCCACCAGTATTCACAGATGCATCATTACATAATGTACCCGGTGTGTTACTTGCCAACTTGATGTTAAAGCTTTGGCTTGCACCAGCTGCTAATTCATCAATCGTCCATGTTGCTGTGTTTCCAGAAACACGTGCGCCAGTTGCTGATGAAATACGTGTGCCAGCCGGAGCGTCATCACGAACTACAACATCTTTTTGCATTGTGTCGCCAGAGTTGTGTACACGGATTGTGTAGTTAGCTTCTTTACCGATGGTTTCTGACTCGTCACCTGTCTTAGAAATATCAACCATTTCTTGGAAGACAACGGTACAAGCTTCAGCATCAATCGCTGTGTGATTGTCAGCGTTAACTTCTGCTTCATTACAGAACTCACCGCGTTCATTAGCAACAGCGTGTACAACGAAATCTTGTGAAACATCGCCTGGCGCTAAATCACCAATAGCAAAGTTCATAGGAGCATCAGATTCGCCCACTAACAAACCGCTTGGCATATGATCAGTAATGTTTACATTGTGAGCTGTTGTGGTACCGGTATTTTTCACACTTAATGTGTAATCAAATCTTTCGCCCATTCTCACTCTTGTTGGACCGTGTTTTTCGATCGCCAATTGTGGCTTACCAACAATCGTCTTATGACAGGTTCTAGGAGTTGCATCAATAGTTGTGCAAGTTTTGCCTTCGCCTTCGCCGTTAGCGCGCAACCAAACGTTTAAGTTGGTAATATCGTCACGGTTCATTTCACCTAAATGCCAAGTTAATATGTTACCACTGATTTCAGCTTTTGGTTCAGTTTTAATCACGTCAGCATTTTCAGGGATTGTATCTGTTACAACAGCGTTAGCAATCGGCTTGATGCTTTTTACTTCAATCGTAGATTGATACTCTTGGCCATCAGACAATCTGTGTGGCATATGCTTGGTTAAAGCAACCAAGTTTGTATCAATATCAACGTGGCCTCTGTTGTAATTCTCATTATAATGACCGATTGGAGCGCGGCGGCCATAATAATTAGAAGAAGATGAAGCTGAATCTGAAGTACCGCCTGTACCTTGACAAGCAGCTAAGCTAAGCGCCGTCAAAGACAAGGTTAAAATGCAAGAAATTTTCCGTTTGCTAATCATACCTTAAGTCCTTTTTAGAAAGTGTCATCATCATCTATAACATGTAAATCCACGGTCCGTAAAGACCTGATAAAAAAGATCCCTATTTTTCAGCCGTTGGCCTCTTTTTTAGGCACCTCGCCCCCATCATCCGACAAAGAAAGCTTTTGTGTGGCTTCATGCCGGTCTGTTTGAGCGACATGTCGATACAACATAGTGGTACTGATATCACTGTGACCTGCGTTTTCTTGTGCCACTTTTAAGGGTGCACCTGAGTCTAGCAAGTACGTCACGTAACTGTGCCGCAGCCAATGCGCTGAAGCTGATCGCAATTTCGACGCTTTTCGAGGATGATCGGGTTCAAACACAGCAGATCCAAGATTAAACGCCCATCGAATGATCTGATCAATGCGCCGTGTGGTGATGGCTTGGGTTAAGTTTTGCATCGGAATCAATGGTGTTTTCTCTTCAAACTCCGGCTCAGGGGAGGCAAGCCCTACGCGAAAACGAAAGTCTGCCAATGCTTGCAACAGCGCATCTGGCACCGGGATTTCGCGCAACTTCTTACCCTTACCCACAACTCGCAAAAACCAGTTGTTCTCATGCTGAACAAAGTCACCCATAGTATGATTGGCCGACTCTGCAATGCGCAGCCCAGAGAAAAACAGCAACAATACGATATAGCGTGCCCTTGCGACCTGGAAGGCGATCGTATCTGAATCAATCGGCACATCCTCTAGGGCGTCTAGCACGGCACGGATCTCGTCCATCTCCAAATATCGGTCAACTATGCGCGTATTGTCCTTGTTTCGACGCTTACGTCTTCGATCTACGGCTAACGGGTTTCCAACAAGGTAATTCGTCTGGACCAGGTAATTGAAAAAAGAATCAACGATTTTAACAGCCTTATTTGCTGATGAAGCCCCCAAACCGCGCACAAACGGGCGCCATCTTGGGTTTAATGAACCGTCTTTCTTGAGCCGCGACACCGCACTGCCACACCAATCCGCCCCAGGCTCTCGCAAGAACTCAAGATAAGCCACCATATGATCACGGCGTAAACTAGAAACGTTCACTTCCGCCACATGAATACACCACAACAATAAGCGCTCAATCTCCTTAGCATACGAACGCAAGGTTTCCGGAGAGTCTTTATACTCACCTAAAAACTGAGACACCGCTTCGCCATCATCTTGCGCATCAAGCAGCCCCGGACCCATCGCCTTGTTATAATCATCGCGCGTAATTTGCACCAACTTTGAACCCATCTGTGCGCAATCTTTCGACACAACAAACAAGGGCTGAATAAAACTGTCTTTCTTTTCCATGTGCACTCTCTTTCACTCTTTAATATAGCATAGCATATCCTTGACCAATTCTAAGTGATGCACCATACTTTGAACATATAGTCGAAAAATTCGGGGACACTCATGCTAAAAAAATTAATACTAACAACACTGTGCATCATCGTATCAACTAGCGCACAAGCCCAATCATTGTATGAAGTTTATGTTGAAGCATTGCACAACGACCCCACTTACCTCGGCGCTGTCTCGCAATACGATGCCGACAGCGAATTACTCCCACAAGCTTGGTCTATTATATTACCCTCATTAGGGGTCAACGGAACGACCAGCATTAACAGAACAACCCTCAAAGGCACTCAGATTAACGCCTCCACAACAGAACCCACAACCTCCAACCGCGGTTATCAAGCCTCTGTTGAAATTGATCAAATTCTTTTTGATGCCGGCGCGTTTGGTGGGATATCTTTTGCTAAGAAATCGGTACAAGCGTCCGCTGCCACCAAAGCTGCCGCTCTTCAAGACTTAATGATCCGTGTTTCAAACGCCTACTTCAATGTATTACAAACCGAAGAAGAAATGCGCTACGCAAAGCTGCGTAAAACCTCACTCGCACGCAGCCTCGATCAAGCGCAACAAAAATATAACGTTGGCTTAAACACCGTCACCGATGTGAACTTAGCACAAGCGAATTATTCATCGGCTGTTGCGTTATTAGAATCATCAAAAAATAATATTGCGACCGCTAAAGAAGATTTGCGCGCCATCACCGGACAGTATTACGATGACCTCGCGCCACTCAAAGATGACTTCGCGCTGATTGCACCTGAACCCCTAGACCCTGAACAATGGGTAGACGTGGCACTCAACCGCAACTGGACATTAAAAGCGGCCAGCCTCACCTCCCAAGCAACACACAAAAATATTAGCATCACTCGCTCAGGTCACTATCCAACGTTAGGCGCAGCGCTTGATTATGCAAACACCTATAACCGCAATTCGCAAACAGGTGCAAGCCGCACCTACCAACCACAAGCAGCACTCTCACTGAGCGTGCCCATTTTTCAAGGCGGACAAGTGGTTTCACAAACCCGTCAAGCGATTGCAAACTATGAAGTGGCTGATCAATCAGAAGAGCTTACACGACGCGCCATCATCAACAGCACCCGCAGTAATTATTTAGGCGTGATCTCCATCATCGCTCAAATTAAAGCGGACAAAACAGCAATCACCGCAAGCCAAAGCGCACTCGAAGGTATGAATACCGGATACAAACTCGGAACACAAACCATGGTCGATGTGTTATCAGCACAAGACACCTTGTTTGATAATCAAACCACCTACGCAACTGATCGTTACAACTACCTGCTAACAACACTCGCACTAAAACAAGCGGCGGGTACGCTGCAAGCGAAAGACTTATTGAATGTTAATTCGTGGTTGGAATTGAATGCCAAAACTGACATGACAACACTGTAAAGGCTACATAAGAGCTTATGTGTTGCAGGATTTGGATTCATCAGGCTCATCTGGCTGATCTAATGTTTCAAAGAACAACTGTGGAAATGCGTTGCCTTCGTTGATTTGCCATGTGGTTGCGAAATCCCATTCAGGAGAGGGATACGTGGCTTCTTCTTTCATTTCTGCAGCTGTGGTGAGCAGGCTGGAACCGGTGATTGTATTTAGAACGCTACCTGTGCCGAACAAACTTCCTTGAGACGATGTTTCACTGTTTGAAAATGAATATAAATAGTGAGCGCCCACGCCTTCTGTCAGACCTATCAAAGCCCCTGCTGTGGCGCCGCCTGTCACAAGACCTGTACTGTAAGCATTGGTGTATAAGGCAGCAGCGCTTTCATAACCTGTGTCAGTAAACCCAGTATGACCACCTACATTTGTGGTACCGTCAACACTACCTTGTGCATAAGTATTCGTGACATCAGCCCCAACATTCAGGCCAATCAAGCCCCCAACGTTTGTAACACCATCCACATTCACTATAGAAAAAGAGGTTTCTATCACCGAATAACTGGCCATCACTCCAACCAGCCCCCCCACATCTTCACTACCAACAACTTCACCTGTTGAATAGGTATTCCGTATTATACTGCCAGCATTGACATATCCTGCCAATGCGCCTACATCATCATTCCCCGTAATTGAAACATCAACAAGCCCGACATTTTCAATCGTCACATTATTATTAACAAACCCAAACAAACCAACATTGCTGACTAAAGGGAGGTCTATTGTTAACTTACTAATTTCAAACATTTGACCGTCAAAATTTCCGCTAAATCGATCCGAGCCATTGCCGATAGGGTTGATCGTACTCGAAGCTAGACTTGCGTCAATGTTTTGGCTTAACGCATAGCTATTACCCATCCGTGCTGCATACTCGAGATCATCATTACCAATGGCTTGCAAGTCGTCAGCGGTGTTGATTAACATGTATTCGGTGTAGGTGCCTGAGCCATCCATCACCACATCACTAGATCCACCAGAAAAATCAGCCGGCGTTTCATAAGCAACTGGGTTATAATAGACCGTCACACCCCCAGTACTCCAAAAAGTGATATGATCAACCCCGCCTTGGACACCGAAAGTGAGCGTGCCTATGCCATCACCGTTTGCACCTGCATGTAAAACAAGATTGGCATCAGTACCAGGATCAAATTCCCATGTATCTGAACCAATTTCGGGCGCAGGAAAATTAATATCTCTCTCAGCTTTTAACGTTAACGTGTTACCCGAATAAACGCCTGAAAAATTATAATCCCCAATGACAGTAATATCTCCCGAGCCACCACCGCTTGAGGTTGTCAAAATGGTCACACTGCCTGAAGTCAACGCTGTATCAATTGCACTCGCGCCAATAGTCGCACTTGCAACAGCACCAGCGGTCCAGATGTTTGGATCAGCGCCCGAGAATGATCCATCATTTGTTGCGCTGGCATCAATCGTCACGTCCGTTGGATCTAACAACCACAAACCTGACTCACCAAAATAGCTACGCGTATTCACAGATCCTAATGCGGTTAAATTAATTTTACTCGACGTTTCCACAAAACCACCATCACCGCTTAAGAGCCCGCCTTTCGCTTCAATGTTTCCGTAGAACGCAGTTGCCTCGTCGGACCATAGAATAACTTTACCGCCGTCGCCGTGGTCGTTTGCATTGGCATAAATATAA
>DKOI01000043.1 GCA_002469885.1 Legionellales bacterium UBA7366
ATCTGTATATTTTGACTTCTTCATCTATCAAATCTCCTCAATGTAGTTTACGAGAAAATTCTACTTATACGAACAACTAATTTTTGGGGGGATTACCGTAAGAAACAATGGCTTATAGTGACTTCAATCCCGTGCTAAGCATATTTTGTTTTCCTTATTTTTTTCAATTGTTGGATTTAATTGTGCTGAGGGCCCTGAGCAGTATTTCTTGGATTCAGGCGAGTCTACAGATTGATTGATAATCCAGGTTATCGCTAAATGTGATTTAATATTCCTCCCCTCGTTTTTTTTAGATCAAATGGAGTATAAAGATCACGGCATTCTTGGATATGGGGAAATATACCCATTTTGGTTATTGGGGTGTTATGAGGGTGGTGGTAGGCCTGTTTGATAAACGGACCATTTTTTTGTTAGGCGGCATCAGATACTCCAGGCCTCTTGAGTACCTACGTGTTAACGTAGTACCATTTAGAATATGATATTGTTTAATGGCTACATCGCATGGAAGGGATAACATGGCCAATGCAAGACTGATAGTGTGTTTCGATGGAACTTGGAATACACCTGATAATGCTTCTAACCCCACTAATGTTGTAAAGCTTTTACGGGCGATACCGAGCAAAGACGGTGAGGTTCGGCAATTTGTTTTTTACGATAAGGGTGTGGGCACTACCGGTAGTGTTCTCGATAAAATCGCGGGTGGACTATTCGGTGATGGGCTAACCGCAAACTTGATAGATGGCTATCGTTTTCTAGCGAACAATTGGCAAAGCGGTGACGAAATTTATATCTTTGGTTTTTCGCGCGGTGCTTATACCGCGCGTAGTTTAGCTGGTTTTTTAGGGCTTTGCGGGATGATATCAAGGAGTGACTTAGGCGGTGGGCTTGAAGGCGCGATAGATATTTACCGAAAACCAGATATCAATCATGATCTGAAGCAACATGCAATTGATGCTTTAAATATAGAGCGAGATTGTTCGGCGCGTATAAAGTGCATTGGTGTTTGGGATACGGTCGGTTCCTTAGGTGTGCCTGGTGATCTGGCGCGAAATTTTCTTAATAAAAAATTACAATTTCACAATGTGCAGCTCAGCGACAAAGTTGATGTGGCTTTGCACGCAGTGGGGATTGATGAAAAGCGCGATGAATTTGCACCCACATTGTGGGTCAACAATACGGGCGTTGTAGCGAGGAATCAGATTGTTGAGCAAGTCTGGTTTGCAGGCGTTCATTCAAACATTGGCGGTTCGTACAAAGACAGTGGGCTTTCAGATGTCGCTTTAGATTGGATGCTGAAACGGGTTATGCAGCATACGGATCTTATATTTGATCCTGACTATATCAATCAGTGCGTCAACCCAAACATTAAAGGTAAGTGTGTTGAAAGTCGTAGCGCTCTTTATCTTTCAAGTAAAATCTATCCTTTCCAGCGGCTTATTCAGCAGGTCATACCTGCTGGAAAAGGTCTTTGCGGTTGGTTTCGAAATTCCTTTAAGAAATTTTCCAGGCGCAGCATTCAGATAGACGGTCTAAAAACGATAAACGAAATGCTGCATGTTTCAACGCTTGAGCGTTGGCAGGTGCCGGTCGTTAATGATTACGTAGAAGGGCGGAAAGTTAGGACCGGCGACTATCGCCCGATCAATCTTATCAGCGCGATTGAAGCACAAAAAAATGTGACCATCACGCTGCCTGTTGTAGGTTGGGATGGTGATTTGATCAACCCGAGCGATGTGTCTTGGCCGGTGATTTAGCTTAAGTTTTTAGCGGCTTCTAGCACTTCTTCAACATGTGCTCGTACCTTGACCTTGCGCCAGACTTTTTGAACAACGCCTTTTTTATCAATCAGAAATGTACTACGCTCAATTCCGCGAACTTGTTTTCCAAACATGCTCTTGTTTTTCATTGTAGCAAAGAGTTCGCAGATGACTTCCTCTGTATCGCTAATCAGATCAAAAGGGAGTTCGTGTTTATCAATAAAATTTTGATGCTTCGCGATGGTGTCGCGAGAGATCCCAATGATGATTGTGTTTGCTTTCTTAAACGCATCGATATGATCACGGAAACCTTTTGATTCAATTGTGCATCCAGGCGTTAAATCACGTGGATAGAAGTACAACACAACGTTGGAGCCTTTAAATTGACTGAATTTTTGGTCTGTGCCAGTCATAGAGTTGAATGTGAATTCAGGTACGGTGCTGCCTGTATCGATTTGTAAGCTCATATGCTTCCCTTTTCAGTGGTGAGATGTATGATTGAATTGTATCTTATTGGCGTTTTAATAAAAAGAACTAGGGAGGTTTTGATGTCGAGTGCTATGTCATCGGCTAATACGGCGATAAGAAAGCATTATTTCCCGGTTTCAACGACCCATGCTTTCAAGGTATTGTGATAGCGTATAAAATCGTTAAAGCCTAGCCACTCATTATCACTATGTTGACCTTTCCCGGCAGGCGCGACGATAATTACGGGTGTATTGTATTTTGAGAAAAATCTCGCATCAGTTGCGCCGTGTGATTTTCTGCTTCCTACCTTGATGTTGTATTTGTCTTTTGCGTTTCAATAAAGCGTTGCACATCGGGGGGTAATCCCCCCGGAAATTTTTTGTTCTTAAAAGTAGAATTTTCTCTTAAAATTCCTCGAGGAGATTTGATACATGAAGAAGTCAAAATATACAGATAGCCAAATTATGGCCATACTTAATCAAGCCGAAGCAGGCACGCCTGTTGGTGATTCGAGCGCTAAATCAAATTATTGAGTGGCGAGGCAAGCCCAAAAACATACGCTGTGATAACGGGCCCGAATACATTAGCAGCGTATTAATGGCGTGGGCAGAAAAACTTGATATACAAATTTGCTATATTCAGCCAGGAAA
>DKOI01000070.1 GCA_002469885.1 Legionellales bacterium UBA7366
ACATTAACTTTAAGAAGTTAATTAAGCCTTTCGTCGATAATAATGTTTATGGCTTATATGATGCATTAAAATGCAGTGAAGAGAAGCCGTATAAAACAACCTTAAACCCGCTCTTTTTAGAAAAGCTTGAATCGCATGTTAGGCAATTACTCGTTAAGACAGGTTTATTGGGAGACGAAAAATACACGCCCGTTATTTCCCCTGAAGTGAAGCAAGATGAAGAAGTGAGAGTGCGTGATGCGCAAGTGAATATCGTGAATATGGTGCAGTTAGCACCCAATGTTGGTGTGTCAATGCGTATGGTGAGAGCTGAGATGGCAGTTTATCAATCTTTTGCAATCTTGGGTCATGCGGCGCTTTTAGTGGGCTCTATTGCTTTCTTTTCGTTTGAGTTTGTCGTCATTCTTAGCGCGCTTCTGAATGCCTTTGAAAAGCCTTGGCTCCTCGGTATGCTGATAACGGGTAACTCTTCAGGTTTTATGATGAGGGTGGTTTCCTGGGCGCACTTAGGATTGCATGGACTTCAGCGCAATGCGCAAGGCTTAGCTGAGAACACGACCCCTTTAGTCATACCGCTATTAAACAGTGTGGTTCAGGCGGTTCAATTAACTTTGGCAGCCAAGCTGCTTATTGAGCGTTTAGGGGGTGTTGAGCTGCCGGCGACAATGACCTTAGTGTCATCGGTTTTTATTGGGATGCTCCCAGGGAATATGATTTCAGCTGACACTAAGCCGATGTTAGGCATTTTTCCACCTTTTAGACCGCGTAGGCCAGCAGCGGCACCTGTTCAGGTACTGATTCCTGGTGCTGAGGGCGGTAACGAGCAGGTCGCTTTAAATGTGGTCTAAACTGATGTAAAATGGCCCATCGGATTGCATCCGGAGGTCAAAAATGAAAAAAAAGCAGCCTGAATGGCAGCTCAATGAAATCGATCAGTCGTTGATCGATCTTGCGTTCTCAGAAGATATCGGTTCACATGGGCAAGATGCCACGTCTAACGCGTTGTTAGCGGGTAGTGATATTCCCTATGAAATGAAGGTGATATCCAAAGAGAACCATTCTATCGTCGTCTGTGGCCAGGCATTAGTGCGCGCTATTTACCCCAAAGACGTCGTGCTTGATTGGCGGGTGTCAGACGGAAGTCAGCTTGGTTCAGGTGAGATCCTATTCAACGTGAAAGGTGATGCCGGTCCTTTGTTGATGGCTGAGCGCGTGGTGTTGAATTTTTTGCAGCGCTTATGTGCGGTTGCCACCACGACCGCGACCTTCGTCGATTTGATCCAAGACACCGATATGCAATTACTCGATACCCGTAAAACAACCCCTGGCATGCGCCATCTTGAAAAATATGCAGTGCATTGCGGTGGCGGTGTGAATCATCGCATGGGCCTGTACGATGCGATCATGATTAAAGACAATCACATCGATTTGTTAGGCGGTATGGAAAACGCCTTGTTACGATTAGACAATCCCAGCAAGCTGCCGGTGATTGTTGAAGTGCGCACGATCGATGAGCTCGCGATGGTCATGAAGCACGGTCAGGGCAAAGTGACGCGCGTGTTGTTAGACAACATGTCAGTGTCGCAGCTCTCGGATTGCTTAGAGCTAAACAAGCGCATATTTGAAACAGAAGCTTCCGGCGGGATTTCTTTAGGGAATATTCGTGATATTGCTAATACCGGGGTTGATTTCGCTTCCGTGGGCGCACTCACACATTCCGCAGGCAGTTTAGATCTCTCCATGAAGGCTGTAAAATGACAAAAGCTTATCCGATTTCACAACGTGGTTCACGCCAAGAATTCGATGCCGTTGTGTTAGGCACGGGGGTTGCGGGCTTGAGTTATGCGATTTCACTAGCGTCTAAAAAACCTGACATGAAAATTGCATTGCTTAGCAAGAAATTGGTGTCGTCCTCGAACAGTGCATGGGCGCAAGGCGGTATTGCCTCTGTGTCTTTAACAGAAGATTCCTTTGAGTCTCATGTTCAAGACACATTAAAAGCCGGCGATGGAATATGTGATGAAGCGGTTGTCCGAAAAATTATTGGCGATGGTCCAAAGGCAATTGAGTTTCTCAAAGAAAACGGTGTTGTTTTCGATGTGAGTGCAGGGACTGTTGATTTAGCCAAAGAGGGCGGTCATTCTGAGCGACGCATTTATCATGTGGGCGATCATACGGGTGATGCCATGATTGCGGCGTTAACCGCAAGGCTTGCCAATTTTTCGAATATCACTGTCTTTGAGGATCATGTCGCCGTTAATTTGATTACACAAATTAAAACGCACACACCGGGTGTGTCGCGTGAAGTGATTGGTTGTTATGTCTTAGAAGAAAAAACGGGATTAATTCATACGTTTTTATCCAAGGTTGTTGTGTTGGCGACAGGCGGTGCGGGTAAGGTTTATCGTTATACCACAAACCCTGATGTGGCCACGGGTGATGGAGTTGCAATGGCGTATCGAGCCGGTGCGCGTGTGGGGAATATGGAGTTTATTCAGTTTCACCCAACGTTGCTTTACCACCAGTCAGTAAATAACTTTCTTATTACTGAAGCATTGCGTGGTGAGGGTGCTTATCTTCGTTGCCCTGAAACGGGTGAGCGTTTTATGAAAAATTATGCGCCTGATGAAATGGAATTATCGACGCGTGATGTGGTTGCTCGCGCTATATTTACTGAGATAGAGCATTCTGCGTTTAGTTATGTGTATTTAGACGTGAGGCATTTAAGCCAAACATTATTGGAAACGCATTTTCCTTCAATCAATAAAACCTTGCTAGGGCTTGGTATTGATATGAAGACAGATTTTATTCCTGTTGTTCCTGCAGCGCATTACTGTTGCGGTGGTGTGTTAACGGATGTGTCTGGTAAAACAGATTTAACTGGGTTGATCGCAATTGGTGAGGTGGCGTTCACTGGGTTTCATGGCGCGAATCGATTGGCATCAAACTCATTGTTAGAAGCGATTGTAATGGGCTTGACGGCAGTGGAATCACACGCTGCATTATTAGAGAAGCCGCTAACGCTTTATAAAGAGATTTCTGATTGGGATTCACAGAGCGTTGATGATGTGCGTCGCGCTAGTCAGATCAATGCGCATTGGCGTAGTTTGCGCGGGGAGATGACATCGTACGCAGGAATTGTTCGCACTACGGAAGGCTTAGAAGATTTGTTGAAGCTCATTTCAGCAAGAAGAGAAATGATTGAAACTTATTACTGGCAACATGTGGTGACGCGTGATGTGATCGAGTTATATAACATCGTCATGTTAGCTGAACTCATTGTCAGATCCAGTTTGATGCGTGAAGAGAGTCGGGGCGGACATTTCCGTGAAGATTTTCCTCATCGCTTTAAAAAATCAGAAGCAACTTTGTTGCGACATCACAGGGATTCACGCATCCTAAAAAATGCTTATAAGAGGCCAACCGAGTAATGTATAAAACCTTTGAATCAGAAGAATCGACTATTTTAACGAGTCATTTGCACTTACCCTCTGATATGGCTATTTGCCAGGCGGATTATCCGTTAGATTTTTATCAAGAAGATTTGAAGCCATACGCTGAAGAGTATATGGCGTTACCGGATCGAAAGTTGGCAACGATTATTCCCTGGATGGAAAAATACATTAAGCCTGCTGTAGATCATTTTGGTGATTCGTTATTGTTGCTCGCCCATTATTACATGGGTGGCGAGATCGTTAAATTAGTTGAGCACTTTGGCGGCGAAGTAGGGGACTCTTATCAGTTGGCCTTGAAGGCCGCGCATAACCCTGAAAAGAAAATTATTATTGAATCGGCCGTTCACTTTATGGCGGAATCAATCAGTGTATTGTCGAACCCTGATCAGCGTGTTTACATTACCAATCCAAAGTCGGGTTGCACGATGGAAATGCACGCCA
>DKOI01000100.1 GCA_002469885.1 Legionellales bacterium UBA7366
CCCACCTGGAGCAAGACCAAATAGAAACTAATTGGCGCGGCCCGTGCTTAGTTTGGGTAGGTTGCTTGAGGCGCATAGCGATGTGCGTCCCAGATAAATGATTGTTCACGACAGAACCCGGCTTATCGGCTGACTCAATTCTACAGTGATGACGAAAACTCCCAAACACTCAAAAATGAACACAAAAACCATTCATAGAAAATTACCGTGGAACAAGGTATTTGCTTTATACGTCTGGATTAATTCTTGACACATAGCATAAAAAATGGCTATAGTGGCTAGAAGTGGTAAGAACTAGCAGGAAAGTGGAACAAAGTGGTTTTTTGCTGGTTACTAAAGACCCAACAGAATGCGCTTGCACATAATCTTAACAGGGTTTTCAAGCGTTAGGGGGATAGATAGTGTTTCGTGGAATTAATGCAGTCAACATTGATGAGAAAGGACGGTTCGCGGTGCCCACTCGGCATCGCGAGCGTCTGAAGCTCGACTGCGATAATCACACGGTAGTCACAATAGACACTGAAGAGCGCTGCCTACTTTTATACCCCTTGGCAGCGTGGGAAAAAATTGAAGCAAAATTATCACAGTTACCCAGTTTTAATGCGGGTGCCCGCCGAATTCAGCGGTTATTGATAGGGCATGCGACAGATATTGATATTGATGCAGGTGGCCGAATTTTATTGCCACCATTGTTACGAGAATACGCAAATCTTGATAAAAAGCTCATAGTGCTAGGTCAAGGCAATAAGTTTGAGCTTTGGGATGAAGCAAGTTGGCAAGCACGACGTGATAGCTGGCTAAATGAAAAGATGGATGGCGGGAACAGCCTACCAGACGAAATACAAACGCTATCTCTTTAGTTGCAATAATTGAAGAGCCAAGGATGAGAAGATGAAAGGAAGCGAGACACTACATCATTCAGTCTTATTGACTGAAGCCGTTGACTACTTGGTCACAGAGCCAAGTGGTGTCTATATTGATGCGACCTTTGGCCGTGGAGGCCACTCCCGGGAAATCCTCAAAAAACTAAGCGCAGATGGCGCATTAATTGCGTTAGATCGTGATCCAGATGCGATTGCTGCAGCACAGGCATCAGAGTTTTCAGGTGATGCACGTTTCACTATTGTTAAATCACCTTTTGCCCAGCTGGCAAACATTATTGATGAAAAAAAACTAACAGGTAAAGTTACCGGAATCTTAATGGATCTTGGTGTTTCATCTCCGCAATTGGATGATGCGCATCGAGGTTTTAGTTTCTTGCGTGATGGTCCGCTTGATATGCGAATGGATCCTACGCAAGGTGTTTCTGCAGCAGTTTGGTTGTCAGATGTAGACGAGAAGTCTTTGGCGGACGTACTCAAAGTATACGGTGAAGAGCGACATGCCTCCCGCATAGCGCGTGCTATCCTTAGTGCGCGAGAGCTATCACCCATTACGACAACCAAACAACTCGCAGACATCATTGCAGCAGCGTCACCTTCTTTTGAAAAGAACAAGCACGCAGCAACGCGTTCTTTTCAAGCAATTCGCATTTTTATTAATGGCGAGTTAGATGAGGTGAAAGCGTGTTTGGAGCAGTCGCTTGATGTCTTGAGTTTAGGTGGGCGAATTACAGCGATAAGCTTTCATTCGTTAGAAGATAGAATCGTGAAGCAATTTTTTCAAAAAGAATCTAAAGGGGAGGAGCCTCCTAGAGGGTTGCCCTTACGTGAGTCTGAAATCAAGCGCAACATACGTTTAAAATTAGTGAGCAAAGCCCTTAAGGCAAGTGAACAGGAAGTTCAATATAATCCACGCGCTAGAAGCGCGGTACTAAGGATAGCGGAGAAAACAGCATGAATGCAGCAGTGAAAACAATCAGAAAGGGAGCTCTAACGGGCGTTGGTGCTTACGAGCTCGCTTGGGTAAGAAGGAATATTGCATTATTGATAATGTGTGTTGCCATCTTTGTATCTGCTTTGAGTGTCATTTACGCTACGAATGAAACTCGTGGTTACTATGCAACATTGCAGGCTCAGCAAAATGAAAAACAAATGTTGCACGTGGAGTGGGGCAAGTTGCTATTAGAGCAAGGCACCTGGGTGTCACAAGCGCGTGTTGAAGATGTGGCTAAAACTTATCTTGATATGCACGTGCCGCGGAAGAAACGAATGATTATAGTGGCGTAGTGAAATATTTTGATCAACCCAAAGCAGTAAAAGTTTATAAGTGGCGATATTATGTCGTTGTTGTTCTGTTATCCCTTTGTTTTTTAGGTCTTATCGGCCGCATGTTTCAATTAACCATTTTCGATAGAGCCTTTTTGCAGAAGCAAGGTAATGCGCGTTCAATTCGTGTTGTGAAAACCCCAGCGTATCGAGGTATGATCACCGATCGTAATGGCAAGCCTTTAGCAATTAGCACGCCGGTTAATTCAATTTGGTTGAACCCCCAGGAGTTTGAAAATACCCCTGAAAATATGTTGGTGTTGCACAACCTCTTGGGCTTAACGGTTAAGCATGTTAATGCGCTATTAGAAAATAATAAAAAGCGCGAGTTCGTTTACCTGAAGCGTCGTATTTCCCCTATTATTGCCAATCAGATTAAAGAGGCAGGTCTTAAGGGAATTTATTTGCAAAAAGAATACCGCCGTTATTATCCCAATGCAGAAGTGACTTCTCACTTGTTGGGATTAACCAATATTGATGACCAAGGTCAAGAAGGTATTGAGCTCGCGTTCAATGATGCGCTAAGTGGTAGGCCGGGTGAAAAAATTGTATTGAAAGATCGCATGGGTCATACCGTTAAGGAGATTGATCAAGCTCGCGCGCAATTTCCAGGTCATGATTTAGCGTTGAGTATTGATCAGAAAATTCAATATTTAGCGTTTGAATCTTTAAAAGAAGCGGTTGATCAATATAAAGCAAAAGCAGGGTCGGCGCTTGTGTTGAATGTTAAAACCGGTGAAGTGCTCGCAATGGTGAACCAGCCTGATTTCAATCCAAATTCACCAACACACTCTATGGGGGCTAATTATCGCAATCGAGCAGTAACAGATATCTTTGAGCCAGGCTCTGTGATGAAAGCGTTTAGCTTGGCATCCGCTATTGAGAGCGGTGAGTATGAGCCTGAGACTATTGTCGACACACATCCAGGCTGGTTTACAGTGGGGCGAAATCGTGTGAGTGAACTCCATGGTGATTACGGCGAAATATCCGTATCTGATATTTTAAAACATTCCAGCAATGTGGGTGTTGCAAAAATTGCATTGTCATTGCCGCCTGAAAATTTACATGACTTTTTAGGGGTGATGGGTTTTGGAGAGAGTACAGGCAGTGGGTTTCCTGGTGAACGTGATGGATATTTAGTAAATTACTCTCGCTGGCCTGATATTGCGGTATCAACACTTGCGTTTGGTTACGGCGTCTCAGTCACGCCGTTGCAGCTTGCGAGTGCTTATGGCATTTTAGCCAGTGGCGGAATCAAGTATCCAATTTCCTTAACGAAAGTTGCAGAAAAGCCGCAAGGTGAGAGAGTTTTACCAGAAGAGGTTGCGGCAAAAGTTTTGAAAATGCTAGAGTCCGTTATCAGTAAAGACGGTACTGGCAGAAATGCCCGTATTACGGGTTATCATGTTGCGGGAAAAACGGGAACCGCGAGAGTTGCAATCCCGGGCGGATATGATCATCATCGTCATGTGGGTTCCATGGTCGGTATTGCGCCTGCGAGTGATCCTGAGTTAGTTGTTGTTGTCGTCATTTTTGAGCCGACAGTGAAAGGGTATTATGGCGGCGTTGTTGCAGGCCCTGCATTTTCTAAAATAATGAGCGGCGCTTTGCATATTCTAAAAATTGCCCCAGATGATGTGGGATCATTAAATATTGTATCGTAGTGTGGATAAATTAAATGTTGGAAAGTGTCACACAAGCATCTAGCGCTAAGGCTCTTAACCCAACGGGTTTTTCAATTGACAGTCGAACGCTTCAAAAAGGTGAAGTGTTTTGCGCCATTGCCGATGGTGTGACCTACATTACTGAGGCAATATCGCGTGGCGCTAGTTGCGTTTTGTTCGATTCAAACCTCACCTTTTCCTCTGACGATTTATCGGTTCCTGCATATCCAGTCGATAACTTGCAATCTAATATAGGCTCACTTGCCTCTTCATTTTATGGAAATCCATCGAAGCAGCTCTCTATCGTTGGGGTGACAGGCACTAACGGAAAGACAACGGTGAGTTGGCTGGTAGCCAAAGCGTTGGTAGCATTAAAGAATTCTTGTGCCGTTATGGGGACCTTGGGGAATGGGTTAGAGGGTGATGTGGTAGCCTCATCTCTCACAACGCAAGACCCGGTGAGCTTGCAGAAACAATTAAAGTCCCTCCTTGAGGCGGGTGCAACACATGTTGCGATGGAGGTCTCATCGCACGCAATAGATCAATGTCGGGTAAGCGGTGTGAATGTTGATGTTGGTGTCTTTACTAACCTTTCCCGTGATCATTTGGATTATCATAAAACGATTGAAGTGTATGCTGAGGTAAAGCGTCGCTGGTTTTTAGAGTTTAACTTAAAGAATGCCGTGATCAATGTTGACGATAACATGGGGCGAGATCTCTTTAATCAAGTGTCGAACATAATGCCTGCCTATTCTTACAGTGTGTGCGCAAATAAACCGTCAGCGCATATTTGGGTTAAATCATTTGACTCGTCTCGATGCGGTACCCATATTGTTGTTGGCACTCCGATGGGGGATTGTCAGATACAATCCCAGTTGCTTGGGCGTTTTAATATCGACAACATGCTAGCCGCTTTAGGCGCGTTGTTGCTGTTGGGGGTTTCGCCTAAAGAAGCAGCAAGCGCGCTATCTTTGATTCAAAATATTCCAGGTCGAATGGAATGGCGAAAAAGTATAAAAGGCAAAACGGCAGTGATAGACTATGCGCATACGCCGGATGCGTTATCGAGCGTGTTGGGCGCGATTCAGGGTTTAAAAAACGATGGTCGCCTTATTTGTGTATTTGGTTGCGGCGGTGATCGTGATACAGGTAAGCGCGCGGAGATGGCACGCATCGCTGAGCAGTTTTCAGATTGTGTGATTGTGACGGATGATAATCAGCGTACCGAAAAGCCTGAGGCGATATTCAAAGATATTGCTAGCGGTTTTTTGAAAGCTGATGCGATACAAATGATACATGATCGAAAGCACGCGATAGAATCAGCGTGGACGATGGCTTCAGATACAGACATTATAGTGATTGCGGGCAAGGGGCATGAGACGCATCAAATTATTGGACATGAATATTTACCGTTTAGTGACGCCGACGTTGTGCGGTCATTAATTGAGACAGAAAATAAGGAGTTATAGAAAATGTTATATTGGTTATTTAATTATTTGGAAACATTTCATCATGGGTTCCAAGTGTTCCACTATCTATCTTTGCGGACCATTTTATCCACCTTAACGGCATTAATGTTGTCTCTAGTTTTAGGGCCTTTTGTGATAAGGGGGCTTGTACGTTATCAGTTAGGTCAAGTCGTTCGTGCAAATGGTCCGGAATCACATTTGAAAAAGTCAGGAACGCCAACGATGGGTGGTTTGCTGATTGTGGTTGTGTTGCTACTCAGCACCTTACTGTGGGCTGATTTGAGTAATCTGTATGTGGCGCTTATTTTAATGGTATTAGTGGGTTTTGCGTTTGTCGGTTGGTTCGATGATCATCTTAAAGTTGTTAAGAAGAGCTCAAATGGGTTATCGGCACGGTGGAAGTTATTGCTCCAATCTATTCTCGCATTGGTTTTTGGCGCTGTTCTCTATTTTACAGCGACAGAGCACACGGATACAGCTTTGTTGATTCCTTTTTTCAAAAATTATTATTTATTCTTAGGTCCGTTTTTCTTTTTCATGGTTTATTTTGTTGTTGTGGGAAGTTCAAATGCCGTGAACTTGACTGACGGTTTAGACGGGTTAGCAATTTTGCCTGTCGTGCTCATCGGAGGAGCGCTGGGTATCTTCGCTTATGTAACCGGTAACGTGAATTTGTCTGAGTATTTAATCATTCCCTATGTTTCAGGTGTTGGTGAGTTATCTATTTTCTGTGGTGCTTTAGTCGGGGCAGGGCTGGGGTTCTTATGGTTTAATACGTATCCCGCGCAAGTGTTTATGGGTGATGTCGGTTCTTTAGGTTTAGGTGCGGCGCTGGGTGCGGTTGCTATTATGGTGAGGCAGGAGTTGATCTTTTTCATCATGAGCGGTGTTTTTGTCGCGGAAACAGTATCCGTGATTTTGCAAGTGGCGCATTTTAAGAAAACGGGTAGGCGACTCTTTAGAATGGCGCCGTTGCATCATCATTATGAGTTAAAAGGGTTAGCAGAGCCTAAGATCATAGTCAGATTTTGGATTATCACTTTTGTCTTAGTCTTGCTGAGTCTGGCCACCTTAAAATTACGATAATGAAAATTATTGTCGGTTTAGGAAAAACGGGGTTATCCATTGCTTCTTTGTTTGTACGCGAGGATGTCGAGTTTGCTATCATGGACTCGCGACTAAATCCCCCTATGTTGAATGAGTTCAAAAAACTGGGTGTTGATGCGCCGTGTTACTTAGGTGGATTGAATTCTGACGTTTTATCTCAGGCCAGTGAAATAATTGTAAGTCCTGGTGTCTCGCTTCAAGAGAGTGCACTTAAGACGATTCCACTTGAAAGAATTATTGGGGATATTGAGTTGTTCGCGCGTCGGGCGACGGCTCCTGTTGTTGCTATCACGGGCACTAATGGGAAGTCGACTGTAACAACCTTGTTTGCCTCAATGTGCGAGTGCGCAGAAAAGCGTGTGCTTGTGGGTGGCAATATTGGTGCTCCGGTCTTGGATTTATTAAATCATTCTCTGCCAGATGTGTTTGTGCTAGAGTTGTCGAGTTTTCAGCTGGCAGTCACCAGGTCATTGAAAACAAAGGCTGCAGTTATTTTGAATATCACTGAAGATCATCTCGATTGGCACGGCAGCATGGACTCGTACGTCAAAGCTAAGCATAAAATCTTCAATGGATGCGAGTCTCCTGTGATAAACGCACTTGATTCTACTGTTGTTCTGACATCAGCTGATGCTCCGCCTGTGTATTACAACGATGAAAATGCTAAGGGATTTTCTGTGAGTGAAAATCGCTATATCACCCTAGATGGGCGGCGAGTTTTAGACGTCAATGATTGCGATTATGCCGGTGCGCACTATGCGGAAAATGCAGTGGCAGCGTTGAGCTTGGGGCTTGTTTTTGACTTACCCTTAGACGCCATGCTGCAAGCCATCAATGCATTTAAAGGATTACCGCACAGAACTCAGTGGATAGATTGCATAGCAGGCGTTAATTGGTTCAATGACTCAAAAGGGACGAATATTGCCGCAACCTTAGCCGCAATTAATTCACTTGGAAATCGAGTGGACGGTGGCATTATTTTAATTGCGGGTGGCAGTGATAAACAAGCAGATTTTACTGCGTTAAGCGCGAAATTGACCTTGCCCCTCAAGGCGGTGTTCTTATTGGGTGAGACTAGGATTGCTATGGCAGAGGCACTAAAGCCATATACGCAGGTTGTGTTAGTTGATAACATGGAGATGGCTGTTGAGCTAGCGGCAAAGTCTGCAGTTTCGGGTGATTGTGTGCTGCTTTCACCAGCGTGTGCGAGTTTTGATAAGTATCAAAACTTTGAACAACGCGGACAACATTACAGGCAATGTGTTAAGGAGAATACAATACATGATCGGTGAAATGCGTTCTGAGGCGAGATCACAGGTGTCGAATGTCTTATATGACAGGTTGTTGCTCGCCATTGTCGTCTCTATTGTGTCTATCGGGCTCATGATGGTGGCATCGGCTTCGGTGACAAATTCCGATAGAATTTATGACTGGCCTTTTCATTATTTATTACGACAATCCATTCATTTTATTATCGGCGCAGTGCTGGGGGTCTTCGTCTATAAGGTGCCGGTTGAACGATTAAGAGAGTACGCCACCTATTTTTTGTTAGGTTCTATAGTGTTGCTGGTTTTAGTGCTTATCCCTGGCATTGGTCGACATGTTAATGGGAGTGCGCGTTGGATTGGATTGGGGCCTATCGCGGTTCAGGTGTCAGAGCTCGCAAAGTTTGCGGTGATTGTTTATATGTCCGGTTATTTGGTGCGACGTCATGAAGAAGTGACAACGCGTGTCACGGGTTTCATTAAGCCGATGTGTATCGTTTCGATTATTGCCTTTTTGTTATTGCTAGAGCCCGATTTTGGTGCAACGGTTGTCATTATGACGACAGCCGTTGGTATGATGTTTTTAGCTGGGGTGCGTTTGCGTCAATTTGCAATATTAATTGTATTGGTTTTGCTGGCTTTAGCGTTTCTTGCTGTTTCATCACCGTATCGATTGCTTCGATTAACCACGTTTTTAAACCCTTGGGCGAATCAATTCGACAGTGGATATCAGTTAACACAGTCCTTGATTGCGTTTGGGCGTGGCGGCTGGTTAGGCGTTGGATTGGGTAATAGCGTCCAGAAACTTTTTTACTTGCCCGAAGCCCACACTGATTTTCTATTCGCAGTGATTGCAGAAGAGTTAGGCCTATTAGGTGTGTTAACGGTTATCTGTCTTTATATCGCTTTGTTCTTGCGCGCGTTGTGGATAGGCTTTCGCGCTCAGATTGCGGGATTACATTTTCATGGTTATCTAGCTTATGGGTTTGCACTTTGGTTAGGGTTACAGTTTGTTGTGAATGTCGGTGTCAATGCCGGTGTGCTGCCAACAAAAGGCTTAACCTTGCCGTTGATGAGTTATGGTGGCAGTAGTATTGTCGTCAATTGTTTGGTAATTGCATGCTTGTTTCGAATAGACCACGAGCTTCGCCTTAAAGCGCTAGGCGTTCGGCATGTGAAAGAATTAAGGTTAGATTAGTGACAAAGAAAGAAAAAACAGTATTAATGATGGCTGCTGGAACGGGTGGCCATGTTTTCCCCGCGTTGAGTTTGGCAAAAGTGTTTAAAGAGAAAGGCTATCGTGTTTGTTGGCTTGGTACAAAAACTGGGATTGAAGTTCGCTTGGTCGGGCAAGAACGATATCCATTATATGCACTCCCGGTGAAGGGGTTACGCGGCAAGCGTTTGCTCAAATTGATTATGGCGCCATTTGAAATCCTACGATCATTTTTGATGTCTGCTTGGATTATATTGAAAGTAAAGCCTGAAGTTGTTGTCGGTATGGGAGGGTATGTTTCGGGTCCTGGTGGGCTTGCGGCAAAACTGTTGGGGAAGCGCCTAGTGCTCCATGAGCAAAATGCAATTCCTGGTTTAACGAATCGTTTGTTATCAAAAATATCCAGCGCCACCCTGTGCGCATTTCCCGGCACCTTTTCCGCTTCCGCGAAAGCACATTGCATTGGTAATCCAGTAAGAGAAGAAATTTCCACTCTTAGCCATCCTTTTGCGCGTTATAATGATCGCTCAGGCCCTTTGCGTATATTGGTGTTTGGTGGCAGTTTAGGGGCGCGTGTGTTTAATCAAATGTTACCTAAATGCGTCTCTGGATTGGGTTTTGATGTCGAGGTTTGGCATCAATCGGGCAAGGCAGGCTTGTCTGACGCGCAGGCGGGGTACCAAAAACATTTTCCGAGCGCACGTGTTGATGCGTTTATTGATGACATGGCCGAGGCGTATGCGTGGGCTGATCTGGTTGTCTGTCGCGCAGGCGCGTTAACGGTTTCAGAGTTGATGGCAGCAGGGGTTGCGAGTATTTTGATTCCATACCCTTACGCAGTAGATGATCATCAAACGGCTAATGCGAAAGCATTGGTCAGTGTGGGCGCTGCAATCTTGATGCAGGAAACAGAATTTTCAATAGAATCTTTATCCGCACAATTAACGCTGCTTAGTCAGCGAGAAGTATTGCGTGAAATGGCGGTTTGCGCGTATAATTGCCGGCAAATAAATGCAACACAACAAGCCGTATTTTTATGTCTGTCTTAACAAAAGCGCCTCTTTGTCGAGTCTCTAATATCCATTTTGTCGGCGTGGGTGGTTCCGGTATGGCGGGGATTGCTGAAGTATTATTGGGTGAAGGTTATCAAATTTCCGGTTCTGATCTTTCTCACAATGCAGCAACCTGCAGGTTAAATGCACTAGGTGTAAATGTATTTCTTGGGCATGATGCAGCGCATGTTGAAAAAGCTGATGTATTGGTCGCCTCGACCGCGATCAACTCGGATAACATCGAAATTATCACAGCGCGAGAGTTAGGCATCCCGGTTATTTCTCGTGCCGAAATGCTTGCCGAAATCATGCGGTTTCGATACGGTATAGCTGTTGCGGGAACGCACGGTAAAACCACCACCACCAGTTTATTAGCGACCATTTTTTCAGAAGCGGGTTTAGACCCCACGTTCGTCATCGGTGGGCGACTCAATAGCGTGGGCAGTCATGCGCGGTTAGGCTCAGGTCAGCATTTAATTGCTGAAGCCGACGAGAGTGATGCATCCTTCTTACATTTATTGCCTATGATGTCAGTTGTTACCAATATTGATGCAGATCATTTGAGTGCTTATCAATACAGTTTTGAAAATCTTCAAGACGCTTTTTGTGAATTTTTGCATAAACTCCCATTCTACGGATTGGCTGTGTTGTGTGTTGATGATGATGTGGTCCGCTCACTGATGACGCGATTAGAGCGTCCGATTAAAACCTTTGGTTTCTCTGACGATGCGGATGTTCGAGCCACTCAGTTAACACAGAAATCAATTGCGCAAACATTTACAGTCAATCTTGCTAAAACGCAGTCTTCTTTTGAGGTCACCTTAAACATGCCGGGTAAGCATAACGTCTTAAACGCGCTGGCGGCTATTACGATTGCGGTAGAGCATAATATCACGCCGATTATGATCTCTAATGCGCTTAAGAAGTTCCAAGGCGTTGATAGACGTTTTACGGTTTACGATGATGTACCCTTAACTGATCACACTATTACCGTCGTAGATGATTACGGTCATCACCCAGAAGAGTTAAGGGCGACAATGCAAGCGTGTAAGTCAACTTATCACAACAAGCGCCTTATTTGGGTGTTTCAACCCCATCGTTACTCGCGCACGCGCGATTGTTTTGAAGCTTTTTGTGAAGTGTTACAGCAAGCGGATTGTTTGGTGTTGTTGGATGTGTACCCAGCGGGTGAAGCTGTCATTCCAGGGGCCGATGGCCGATCATTATATAATGCGTTAGGCGGAGATTCGAATGAGGCAGTGCATTTTGCACCAACGCTAGATTCAGCGCATTCGCAACTTCAGGCGCTAGTGCATGATAATGATATCGTGCTTTTGCAAGGTGCAGGCACAATTAAGCAGCTTGTTGATCGATTGTGTTTGGAGGTCGAAGTCTCGTGAGGTGTGGTTTAACCGAAAATGCGCCGCTTGCGCGATATACCTCGTGGCGAATAGGGGGTGTGGCCAACGAATTATTCATCCCTAGCTCGATAGATGATTTTAGTCATTTCCTAAAAAAAAAACCAACAGCTGAACCGCTTTATATTCTAGGGTTAGGCAGTAATACGCTTATTCGTGATGGCGGGATTCCGGGCACGGTTGTGGTGTTGTCCTCATCAGGATTGCAGTCATTATCAGTGCTGGTCGATTGTGTTATTCGTGCAGAAGCCGGCGTATCGTGTGCAAAGATGGCAAGGTTTGCAGCACGTAATCAACTATCAGGCATGACCTTCTTGGCGGGTGTCCCAGGAACGATAGGGGGTGCGTTAGCGATGAATGCAGGCGCTCACGGGGATGAGACGTGGAATCATGTCGTGAGTGTTGAAACGATTGATAGGCAGGGTAAGCGCCATGTGCGCAGCCCGAGTGAGTTCACGGTGGCGTATCGTTCAGTGAAAAGCCCGTTTGATGAATGCTTTGTCGCCGCTAATTTTGTTCATGAAGAGGCCACTAAAGAGCAAGCGTTAGCCGCTATAAAAAAAGTGTTGGATCACCGGGTAGCAACGCAACCTGGCAATATGCCTAATGGTGGATCAGTATTTCGAAACCCTGTAGGTGACTTTGCTGGCCGATTAATTGAAGTGTGTGGTCTCAAGGGGTACAGGTTCGGCCATTCATGGATTTCAGAGCTGCATGCAAATTTCATTGTGCACGACGGAAAGGGGTCTGCAAAAGAGGTTGAACACTTGATACACTTAATAGAGGAAACAATTTTATCCAAAATGGGTATCACCTTAGAAAGGGAAGTGAAGGTAATAGGTTGTGGAAGCAATGATAACAGTTAACAGACCAATGCGCTTAGTCGTCATAAACATCGTCTTATTTACGTTGTTAGCCATTTGTGTTTGGTGTTTGTTAACCTTAGGCAGTGCAGCGTCTTTCCCTATTCAGCATATTAAGATTCACGGCAACTACAAGCACATTGACCGTGCACAGATTGAGCGTTTAGTGAAGCCACATGTTGGTTCGAGTTTTTTCCGTGTCGACCTGAACAATATCAAGCATGCTTTGCTCACAGAAACATGGTTAAAAAGTGCGAAAGTCACGCGTATTTGGCCTAATCAACTTATTATTACCTTAGACGAACGTTCGCCTGTTGCGATTTGGAATAGTGAACATTTGATGACGAGTCAGGGCGTTGTTTTTTCGTCAGACGCTGAGGCGTTTATGAGCACATTACCAATGCTTTCCGGTCCGCGTGATAAAGAAGCCTTCATGTTTGAGAAATATAATGAATTTAATGCAATTTTATCGCCATTAGACTTGCATATTAATCAGTTACGGTTAACATCAAGTATGGTGTGGAGTATGCGCTTAGACAATGATGTTGAATTAATGCTTGGCGAAAATGATGCAAGAGGACGCTTGCTACGATTTGTCGCCGTATACCCCAAAATTTTGACTGCGAAGCATCACCGTGCAAAACGATTTGATTTGCGTTATGGTGATGGCGTCGCAGTGAAGTGGCGGTAAATAGATTAAAGTGAGATAGGGTAATGTCACAAAAACACAACAGAGATCGTATAGTTGGATTAGATATTGGCACAAGCAAAGTTGCTGCTATTGTCGGTGAGTTTGATCCTGAAGGGCATCTCACCATAAAAGGTTTTGGTTTGCAGCCTTCTACTGGTTTAAAACGCGGTGTTGTTGTCAACATCGACTCTACCGTAAACTCAATCCAGCGTGCTGTTGAAGAAGCTGAAACAATGGCAGGTTGTTCAATTGATCAAACTTTCACAGGTATCGCAGGAAGTCATATTAATGGTATGAATTCCCACGGAATCGTTGCCATCAAGGATCAGGAAGTTACACCATTTGATATTGCTGCTGTTATCGATGCAGCTAAAGCCGTTGCTATCCCAGCCGATCAAAAAATCCTCCATATTTTACCACAAGAATTTATTATCGATAATCAAGGCGGTATTCGTGAACCTGTCGGCATGTCAGGTGTGCGTCTTGAAGCTAAAGTCCACATGGTGACAGGTGGTGTGAGCGCTGCGCAAAATATTATTAAGTGTGTGAAGCGTTGTGGCTTAAATGTTAACGACATTATATTAGAACAATTAGCATCGAGTTATGCGGTGTTAACAGAAGATGAAAAAGAGTTAGGTGTTTGCTTGGTTGATATCGGTGGCGGCACAACCGACATCGCCATCTTTACTGAAGGTGCGATTAGGCACACAGCGGTTATTCCCGTTGCAGGCGATCAAGTAACAAACGATTTAGCTGTTGCATTGCGTGTTCCACGCCAATGCGCAGAAAGCATTAAGATTGAGCATGCATGTGCAATGGTCAATGCTGCAGATACCCATCAAACAGTCACGATTCCTTCCGTTGGAAATCGTGAATCACGTCAATGTTCTTCTCATATGTTGGCACAAGTTGTTGAGCCACGTTATGAAGAGCTATTCACGTTAATTAAATCAGAGATTCGTAAGCATGGTTTTGAGATGTCGCTAGGTGCTGGCATTGTCTTAACAGGTGGCGGATCGAAAGTCCCTCATTTAATTCCACTTGCTGAACATGTATTTAATACCAGTGTGCGGTTAGGTGATCCTCGTGAGCAAGTCTCAGGGGATGAAAAAGTCATTAGTAACCCAAGCTATGCAACAAGCATCGGTTTGTTACTGTATGGACGCCAGCAGCAGATGGAGGATACCGTATTATCCCCTACAGGCGTTGGTATGCGTGGTGCTTGGGGCAAGATGAAAGGTTGGTTTCAAGGAAATTTTTAAAGTTTATTTCGGCTAGGAGGATACAGATGTTCGAATTATCGGAAAATAATACACAAGATCCAAAAATTATAGTATTTGGTGTCGGTGGTGGTGGTAGTAATGCGGTTGAGCACATGCTTGCTGATCAAGGCGTCAAAGGCGTTGAGTTTACTGTCATTAATACAGACGCACAGGCGCTTATGCGTTCTACATGTACTTCTGTGATGCAGATTGGTTCAGAGATCACTAAAGGTTTAGGTGCTGGCGCTGATCCAAGCATTGGCCGTCAATCTGCTGAAGAAGATAAAGAGCGTTTGCGTGAACATTTAGATGGCGCAGACATGATCTTTATTACAGCTGGTATGGGTGGTGGTACCGGTACAGGTGCTGCACCGATTGTTGCGCAAATCGCAAAAGAAATGGGTATTTTAACGGTTGCTGTTGTCACAAAGCCATTTTCTTTTGAAGGTAAAGTGCGTGCACAAATCGCAGAAGAAGGTATTCGTGAATTAACACAATATGTGGATTCGTTGATTACCATTCCTAACAACAAATTGTTGAGCGTTTTGGGTAAAAATATCACCTTATTGAATGCATTCAAAGCAGCTAACAACGTATTGCTAGGCGCTGTTCAAGGGATTGCTGATTTGATCACTCGTCCTGGTCTGATTAACGTGGATTTTGCTGACGTTCGTACAGTGATGTCTGAAATGGGTATGGCGATGATGGGAACAGGCGTTGCAACTGGCGACAACCGTGCGGTTGAAGCAGCAGAAGCTGCAATTTCTAGTCCATTATTAGATGATGTTAACTTGTCAGGCGCAAGAGGCGTGCTTGTTAATATTACTGCCGGTTCTGATATGTCGATTGGTGAATTTGAACAAGTGGGTGAAACTGTTAAGAACTTCACAACCGAAGGCGCAACAGTGGTTGTGGGTACGGTTATCGATCAAGATATACATGATGAAATTCGTGTAACAGTTGTGGTAACAGGTTTAAGCAACCCAGTTGCTCATCCAACAAAGCTCGCATCTCACACACCGCATGTTGTTCACACACCTAAGCCACAGCAAGTTCAACATCAAGTGCAACGCAATGTGCCATTAGCGTCTAAATACGAGCGTCCACAAACGATTCGTACCCCAGTCCAAAATGTACAAAGCGAAGCGCCTGCTAAACCTGCGCAAGCGTCTGACAATAAAGACTTGGATTATCTTGATATTCCAGCTTTCTTGCGTCGTGAAGCGAAGGAAGAAACGGTTGATTAATCTTTATTGATTAAGAAGAGCATTAAAAATGCCTCGTCACTTTGGTGTGCGGGGCTTTTTTATAACGAGGAAAAATGATGAGAGCATTAGTATTGGGGGCTGGTGGTTTTATTGGGTCGCATCTTGTAAGGCGACTCAAGCGAGAAGGCTTTTGGGTGCGAGGGGTTGATTTGACATACCCTGAGTTTTCAGAAACGCATGCCGATGAGTTTGTGCTCGGTGATTTGCGCGACTCGAGATTTGTTAACACGATGATTGATGCGCCTTTTGATGAAATATACCAGCTAGCTGCAGATATGGGGGGAGCAGGGTATCTTTTTACGGGTGAACATGATGCCAATATCATGCATAATTCAGCAAGCATTAATTTGAATGTGTTGCAGGCCGCTGCGCTCCAAGGCGCTAAAAAAATCTTTTATTCAAGTTCTGCCTGCGTATATCCCGAGTTTAATCAAATGGATTCTGAAAATCCCACTTGCGAAGAGTCCACCGCTTATCCTGCAAATCCTGATTCAGAATACGGGTGGGAAAAACTGTTTAGTGAGCGCTTGTATTTTGCCTACGCCAAGAATTATGGAATAGATGTCTCTGTTGCCAGGTATCATAATGTTTTTGGCCCCGAGGGTGCGTGGCGTGGTGGGCGGGAGAAAGCGCCGGCTGCTTTATGCCGTAAAATAGCGAGTGCAGATAAGCATATTGAAGTCTGGGGTGATGGTCAGCAAACGCGTTCATTTCTCTATATTGATGAGTGTATCGAAGGAACACTCAGGCTGATGCGGTCTGGGTTTCAAGGTCCAGTCAATATTGGTTCCGATGTTATGATTACGATAAATGATTTGGCAAAACTGATTATTGCACTCTCTGGTAAGGAGGTTAAGGTTCAAAATATTGAAGGACCCACAGGGGTGCGAGGAAGAAATTCTGATAATACCTTGATTCAAACCAAGCTTAACTGGGTGCCAACACAAGCCTTAACCTTAGGATTGGAAAAAACATACGCCTGGGTAAGCCAGCAAGTTTGTAAGAGTGAAGAGGTGATTGAAAATGTCTAGAGCCTTTGTTGTCGACCATATGGCTGCGCAGCCAACAGCCCATCATTTGCATTCCGTGAATATTTTTTCAGATTGCTTGAGCGACAGGTTTGATGAGGTTATTCCCCTAGTATCTAAGGATCTTCCTGCAAATGTTGAAGAGACTGAAAAAGTACATAGGGAATTATATTACCCTTATAATGGAATCAATGAAACAAGATGCCTCTTCTCAAAATTTCCAAAAAAGAGAAATGCGTTTGTTAGCCGTTGTGTGCAATTTTCTACTCGAAATATGTTTTATTTGTTTTCAAAGATGTTGGGAAAAGATGTGGTCCTGTCTAAAGTGGAAAAGGATTGGCGGCGTATTATTCGAAAATACGAGATAAATGAAGCAGATTCTATTTTCTTCGTTAATGCAGACAGTTACGGTGTGTTAGGGTTTTTGCATTGTTTGGACGGGGTGCCCAAATCCAAGAGGCCGGCAATTCACTGCCGTCTAATTAATGTTTATGAGCGATATTCTTTTTCTTCAAAATCCAGGTCAAATTTTTTGTTGGATAAAGTAAATGAGCTCATGAAAAAAGGTTTTCGAGTTAGCGTTTCGGCTGAAACCCCCAGTTATGCGAAACACCTCAGTGACTTTTTTGGAAAAGAGGTCCTAGAATTACCTTACCCTTTAGTAAAAGCTTGGGCTCCGCCCCGTTGGGAGGAAGGTCGGTTTTTATTAGCCTCGCCTGGACAGGGTCGTGGCGAGAAAGGCTATTTTGAGTTGGTAGAGCTAGCTAAACGGTTTCCGCATCTTAAAATTATCGCGCAGTCCATGCGTAAAATTGATCCTGATTACTCTAAGGCTTATCAAGACTCTTTAAAGAAGATTACGAATATCGAGCTTTTCCCTGAAAGGATAAGCCAGAATCAAATCGAAAAATTACAGTTAGATGCTGATGTCTTATTAATGCTTTATGACCCTCAGCGATATCATCAGCGTGGTAGTGCTGTCTATCAAGAGGGAGTAGCCTTTGGCCGTATGGTTGTTTGTATGGACGGGGCAGGTGCTGCAGATTGGGTTAAGCATTATGGAAATGGGGTTGTTGCTAAAAATATCGATGACGTTGATCGTTGTTTGAAGCAGCTAATGTCTTTAGCTAAGTCTGAAGTAGTGTCAATCACGCAAAGGGCAAGAGAGCGCTATGAAGCAGATTTCTCATTTGCTTTGGAAAGAATATTTAACTTTGACTAAGGGGGTATTTCGCCATTTTTTTCTGCGACTGCTTTTTTTATTAGGATGGTTTATACAGGGGAGAAATTACGAAATATATTCTGAGCGTTTCATAAACGCATGCGCCAGCGTATTAGGGTCAACAAGATCGAGCTCCCCGCCGATAGGGATGCCGTAGGCGAGTCGTGAGGCGTTGATGTTGTGACGCTTGGCAAGCGTTGAGATATAGTGTGCTGTGGCTTCACCTTCAACGGTGGGGCTCATTGCCAGGATGAGTTCTTTGGTTTCGCCTTTTGCGAACCGATCTTTCAAGGATTCGATACCGATGTTTTCAGGGCCGATGCCATCTAAAGGGGAGAGTAGCCCCATCAGCACGAAATAAACGCCGCGGTGTTGACAGGTTTGTTCCAGTGCGAAAATGTCCGCAGGACTTTCAACCACACAAAGTGATGTTTGATCTCGTTTTGGGTTGGTGCAGAGACCGCAAAGAGGGGTTTCTGAAAAGGTTCGACATGAAGTGCAGTGGCCAACATGTTCCATCGCTTTTTCTAAAGCAACAGCTAATTTTTTGCCGTTATCACGGCCGCGTTCTAGGAGAGAGATTGCCATACGTTGGGCCGTTTTCGGCCCAACGCCTGGCAGGCACTTAAATGAGTCAATCAGTTCTTCAACGAGCGGACTAAATGCCATTGGTCATTATTCACCTTCTGATTTAGGTAATTCAAAACCTTCAGGTAATTGAATGCCACCAGCAATTTCTGCCATGACTTTCTTAGCGCCGTCTTCGATTTTGTCAGAACAACCATTGATTGCAGCAGCAACCAAGTCTTCCAGCATTTCTTTGCTTTCTTCGTCGTCGTTACCCAGTAAGCTTTTATCGATGCTAACTTTAAGCGCTTTGTGCTCGCCGTTCATGCGAATGCGAACAAGGCCTGCGCCCGCTACGCCTTCAACTTCCATGCTCGCAATACGCTTTTGCGCATCTTGCATTTTAGTTTGCATTTCTTGAGCTTGCTTCATTAGGTCGCCAAAATTTGGTGTATCTGCCATGGTAGGGATCTCCTATATCTTTTGTTAATATTTATTATCTTGCATTTTCGGCTTTTTCAACGGCCTGGGTTGAACCGGGCTGTATCTCTGCGTCAAATACATCTACTAGCGTCTTCACATGAGCATCATTTTGCATCACAGTATTCGCATTTTCCAGTGCAGCATCCTGCTGCGATTTGCGATTCTCAGCAGGTGTTTTATCTGGCTCACCTGTGTCGATTCGCAAGGTTATCGTCCTACCGAAATATTCGGTGAGAGCAGTTTTTAACCTGTCTTCCAATTTCTTGTTTAGTATAGGCTTATGCTTTATAGAAAGCAAAAGACCCAAGGTAGCTCCATCAAACGATGCGACGCTGCAATGTGATGCTAATACTTGCGCCATACCTGTTAATTGTAACTCACCTACGATATTTGTCCAGTTTTTCGCCACATCTTTATCGCTTGGTTTGGGCGTGTTTTCAGTAGGTTGCGGTGCGGGCGCTGAAGTTTTTGTTGAAGCGGTTGACGTTGCTGGTGAATGGGTTGGGATTTTCCCGGTCGTTACGGGTTCAAAAGCCAGCATTCTTAATAACGTCATCTCAATGCCCGCTCTCGGGAATGGGGCTAATGCCATGTCAGAGAGGCCTTTGAGGGCAATTTGATAGTAGAGCTGAACGGATTCTTTTGAAAGCGCAGCCGCAAATTGTGTTGATTTTTGATCTGTTTTGTCCGGCACAAATTGTGCAACGGCAATGCGATGTAAGCTGCTTATTAAGCTCTCTAGAATTTGTCCAAAGTCTGAGGTGTATTGGGCGATTTTTGCAACGCACTCGATTAACGCGTTGGCGTTTTTATCAATTAACGCTTGAATCAGTGCCCAAATGTCATCTTCGCCTATATGGCCCAACATGGCTTGTATAGACGATTGTGATACGTTGCCGTGTGAAAACGCGATAGCTTGGTCTAACAGGCTTAAACCGTCGCGTACGCTGCCTTTGGCGGCATTGCTTAATAAGGGAAGTGCGTCTTCTTCAAAAGCGATGTTTTCAGATGTTAAAATATGTTCAAAGTGCGTTCTCAGTAACTCAGCAGGCACGTGTTTTAAGTGAAACTGCAAGCAACGTGATAATACAGTGATCGGTAATTTTTGAGGGTCTGTCGTTGCGAGCAAGAACTTCACATGTGGAGGAGGTTCTTCAAGCGTTTTGAGTAACGCGTTAAAGCTGTGCGTGGATAACATGTGGACCTCATCGATGAGGTAGATTTTAAAACGGCCCTGTGTGGGTGAGTATTGAACGTTTTCGAGTAGGTCGCGCGTGTCTTCGACTTTAGTACGTGAAGCCGCATCCACTTCGATGAGATCAATAAAAGCACCGCCATCAATGCTTTTACAGGTATCACAGGTATTGCAGGGCTTGCTTGAAATGCCTTGCTCGCAGTTTAGGCATTTTGCGAGAATGCGTGCGATAGAGGTTTTGCCGACGCCTCGTGTGCCTGTGAAAAGATAAGCGTGATGTAATCTGTCTTGATCAAGGCTATTAATGAGTGCGGGTAAAACGTGTTCTTGGCCGATCATTTCGTTGAAATTATGAGGGCGCCATTTGAGGGCGAGCACTTTAGGAGATGATGGCATGATTAACGTCCCTATAAGCTAAGTTAATTGAGTGGCAGCCAAATAGCCACACTCCGGCACATGAATTCACCGTTACCGCTGCTCCCTTCCAGGTCTGACGGGGTTCACAGTTAGTCATTGCGAAGGGACCACTTAGCCACCATATAACTGACTGCGAATTTGACCATAAGTAAGCGTGCTTCGTCAATGGGTATTTTGATAGTGTGCGTAATGCGCTCTGTTTTTATACTGTGTGTGATTCAAGTGTGTCTTTAATCCTTGTTATGATAAAAAACTTCAAAATCTGGGTGGTTGTGACAAGTAATGCCTTCGGGGAATAGGTTAGTCATTTTGATGCTGGATTGATGTCGAGCAAACCCCACGCTGAGTTGATCGCGTTTTGAATATTGATTGAGCTCGGCCCACCAAGTATCAAAGAATAAGGGGGTATTTGGGTTTTGAATGCGTGCGATGTAAAAATTAGACTCTATAAGTCCTGCGGCAGCCGGGTAGCCCGCTTTTTTGTACCGCTGCATTTGTTTGTTAACGGTGCTGATATGGACTTTCTTTACAACTTTGCAAGCTATCGCTTCTTTATATGCGCAGTCACGATCTTTGTGGATGACAAAACCAACGTCTGCGTTGTTATTCACAACGGTTTGAATATGTTTTTTCACATCGCAACGGAAGCGCACGTTAGAGTCAACCCAGACAACGGTTTCGTAATCGGGGAAAAGCTTATGAGGATTAAGCTTAGGGTGGCGCGATGTGCTGACATCATCATTTCTAATGATAACTGGGGGCGGTCGAAGTTGCCAAACACCATGATCGGTAGTGGGTGTGTCAGTAAAGCAAATGTAATCAATGTCAGGGTCTACAATTTCTGGTGCCATCAGGGTGTCGTATCCGCCAATGTTCGCGGTGTAAACCACTATTTTACGGTTGGGTTTTTTAGCTTCATTGTAATGTGCTACCTGGGTCTTAAAATGTAATGGGGTTCTATTTTTTAGTGGGCACATTGGGCGTTCATGAGGTGAAATTTTTAAGATATATTTGCGCAGCAGCTTTATGAGGCGTGGGAAGCGATTCGCAATGCGTATTAGTTTTAATGCGAGCAGCCATGCAAGCGAAGATGAGGTGGCAATATTGCTCTTTAGCAATTGGCTGTTTGAAGCAGATAGTACCTGTATTCGATTATTGAAAAATGTATTGATAGCATGAATATACTCAGAGCCTTGTTTTTGAGCGCTGTCAGTTACACGGTTGAGCTCGTCATAGATTCGTTGCCAGTGTTGGTCGATGGCAATTAAAGCTTGCGTTTTTTTCCGACTCATTCTTTCTATGTGATCGGGTTTTGAAACTTTTTTTAAGTGTTTATACGCGTCTTTCCAGGTTGGCGAAATAAAGGCGTTTGAACCCGTTAGCGCTTTAATGCTTTCCAGGTTGTTGTTATTCGCTTCGCCTATGCAAATGGCAGGCACGCCATAGGCGGACGCTGTAATAAAGGCTTGTTTGGACGAGCCTATGTAAGCAGAACAATGCGCAAGGTAAGCAATGATGTCTGTTGTTGCATAAATGTCATCAATGACAATAGAGCGGGAGGTCATGAGTGATGCCACATTATAGCTTGTGTTGTAGTTTCCATTGGCTCGGGTTAATGGAATGATAATTGGGAATGCATTTAATGACGTTGCAATTGTATCGAGGGCGCTAGCAATTTTTTCGAGGCTCTCGCTAGAGGGCGAGATGTTGTCGATGTGGAAAACAACTGTTTTTGAATGAGGTTCGATATTGTGTCGCGTTAAATTTCGGGTGTATGTCTCTAATAGCGATGTCTTTGGAAAAAGGTTGCTGACTTCCCAACAGGTGTCAGGGACGACGGCGACTTCAATGTCAGGATCGGTTCGCAGTAGGTATTTCCGACTGGTTTCATCACACACAGAAATGTAGCTACACTTATTTAATGTTTGTCGTATCAGCGATTCAAGCGGTAGGGGGAAGGCTTCAGGGACGCAAGGTGCGTTCCATAATACGGGCGCCTTTTCTGAGGCAAGCGTTGTTGCGCCTAGCCATAAGTCAGCATAAGCTAGCGCGCCATAAAATTCTTGCATGTAAAGCTCGGCGCTTGAGCGAGCGCATTGAATAATATTTCCGCCGCCTAGCAAGCACGCATTGATAGCGCTGGGATGTCGGGCCAGTGCTTTTAAACTGCTGACTTGCTGTGTTGAGTCAGGATTCTTTCGTCCAACTGGGGCGATGGGTTCATATTCCCAGTCGGTCAGTGCCTGAATTCGCTTTTGTGCGAGTGTGCTATAAATACGATCATCATAGCTCTCAATATCAAACAGCCCAAAGTGAGAAAGCTTCATTTTTACAATCCATTGTGTGATTCGTTAGTCTTGACGTGTGACGCCTTTATCAAAGCATTTTAAGGCGAGTTTGTAATCGCTCTCAACAGGTGAAATGCCTTCGACTTCGTCAGGTGTTGCACACAATGGAAGAACCGGTAAGAGTGTGCGTTCGCTGATGTAAAAGTCGCTTTTTTCACGAATGATTTGGCGGTCAAAATTTCCACCAAAACCAATGAAGCAATCAACTGCATGAGCAGAAGCCGCGTCATTCATACCATCTCCAATAAGCGCGATGCGTTTGTGTTGCGCGGATAGTTTTTTGAGAATTGTCGCTTTACCCACAGAAGTGGTTAAGGGGGATTTTCTGTCGAAGTCTTTATAGGCGCCAGAGTTTGCGTCTAGCATAATATCAACTGCAAATACATTTTCACGAGGGACACCTAAAAATTCACCCAGTTGCAGCACGGATGGGAGTAATCCAGCAGACATAATGTAAACTGATTTGCCTAGCTCTTGCAGATCTTGAATGACAGTGCTGGCAAAGGGGGTGACTTTTTCTGCGTACATTTCGCCAAGGGTTAATAGCTGTGCGGTTGTAGGCTGGACTATATTTAATCGTTCTTCATAAATCTCTAGCGTTAGCCCGCCTTCGCCCATTGCGTTAGCTGTCATTTCTTTGACTTTACCGCCTACGCCATTCATTTCAGCGAGCTGATCGATGCCTTCAATTTGACTGAGCGTGCCATCACAATCAAAAACGATTGCGTCAAAAGAATTGTTAAATTCCCAGTTTGTTTTCATGTGGATTCCTTGTAGAATGCTTTCTTTGTCATTTAGCGAGTGTATTTCATGTTTAAAATTCGTGTCTTAAATAAAATTGCTGCATCAGGGTTGGAACAATTAACATCAAAAGGCTATGACGTGAGTGATACCTTTGAAGACCCCGCTGGCGTTTTATTACGCTCATTTAAGATGCATGATATGCCGATTCCAGCCTCGCTGCAAGTCGTAGGGCGAGCAGGGGCTGGCACAAATAATATACCGGTTGCTAAATTGAGTGAGTTAGGAATTCCAGTTTTAAACACGCCCGGCGCAAATGCGAATGCGGTAAAGGAGCTGGTCATTGCAGGTATGTTGATTTCTGCTCGTAATATTTGTCAAGCTTGGCAATATGTTAACGACTTAACAACAACGGGTGATGCGCTTAATAAAGAAGTCGAAGCGGGTAAAAAGCAATTTGTTGGCTTTGAATTACCTGGGAAAACATTGGGCATCATCGGCTTAGGCGCTATTGGCGTTAAGTTGGCAAATGCGGCATTGGCGCTTGGTATGAATGTAGTAGGTTATGATCCAGCAATCAGCGTTAAGCGCGCTTGGGAGCTTTCTTCGGGTGTTAAACATGCAACGTGCTTAATGGAGTTATTGGCTCAATCAGACTTTGTGAGTTGCAATGTTCCCTTGATTGATGCAACGCGGGGTTTAATTGGCGAAAAAGAATTTGCAGGAATGAAAAAGGGCAGTGTGTTGTTAAATTTCGCTCGCCAGGAAGTGGTTGATAGCGCAGCATTAAAAGCCGCATTAGAAGGCGATCATTTGGCCCAATATGTCAGCGATTTTCCCAGTGAAATGGTGCGGGATCATAAGAAGGTGATTTCATTGCCACACCTAGGCGCATCAACAGCAGAAGCAGAAGAAAACTGTGCAATCATGGTTGCACGCCAAGTGGATGACTATTTGCAAAACGGCAATATCGTGCACTCAGTGAATTTCCCTGAGGTCGTTATGCCGAGAAACGGTCCGTTTCGTTTAGTGATTGCAAACAAAAACATCCCAAACATGTTGGGGCAAATTTCTACCGTGTTAGCCGATGCTAATATTAATATTTTAGACATGTTAAATAAGTCGCGTGATGATGTTGCTTACACATTGTTAGACACTCAAAATGCAGTCGATCCAGCGGTGATTACGGCGCTTGAAAATATCGAAGGCGTCATCCGTGTGCGTTATATTCATACGCAGTAGTGACTGCATATGTCGCATGAGTTCCGGAATGATTGCGTTATCGTCATTTCGGAACACTTATTTCATAAATATCAAATGCCAGATTCCAAAACAGCTAACGCAGGCAATAACCAGGGCGTAAATCTTTCAGGCTGCTCTACGATATCCTTTTTCAATTCGTTGAGATTAACCCAAGCATGTTCAGAGACTTCGTCCGGATTGATTTCAATGGTTTCGTTGTTATAGCGCGCATAAAAAACATGGTCTATTTCATTTTCAGTTAATCCATTTTCAAAATCTGCTCGATATTGAAATTTATCAATGAAGGTGAGGTCGATTACAATGCCCATTTCCTCAATCAATCTGCGATGCGCACCATTTGAAACGGTTTCGCTGGGTCGCGGATGACCGCAACAAGTATTTGTCCATAAACCGCCGCAGTGATATTTAATTCGGTTTCGTCGTTGAAGAAGTATTTCAACACCTTCGTCAGTCTGTTTTATAATGAAAACAGAAAAGGCGCGGTGCAGAAGTGCATTCTCGTGCGCTTCAATTTTCTCACATTCACCAATGACAGTATCATTGGCATCAACCAGTGTGACAAACTCAGACATCTTCAGGCACCGTTTTGCTTATTTTTTTGATTTCAACTTGGACGATGTTAATTTCTTTTATAAATTCAACATATTGTTTATTAAACGCTGCGAGCTGGTTGGTTTTCAGCTGAGTTTCTAGGTCTTCGGTTAAGTGTTTCAATCTCGGTGTTCCAGCGTAGCAAACAGCGCCATGGAAGCGATGAATGAGATCGAGTAAGCTTTTATATTCTTTGTCTTCGTAGGCCTTTTCAATCTCAGCGATATCTTCTGGTATGCTTTCGGAAAGCATTTCAAGCATTTCGATGGCCAGCTGTTCTTTGCCGCCCGCCAGCTTTTTACCCAGCTCAAGATCAATGTGCTCATTGGTTTTGAGAAGATTGGTTTGCGCTTCTTTATCGATTAAGTTCGGTGTAAATAAGCTAGGCTTGTTGAGATATTTTAAGATAATATTTAACAACAAGTCTTCAATAATAGGTTTGGTGAGATAGTTGGTAAATCCTGCGTTGAGCAGCTCAGGCTTTTCAATCGCTGAAATGTGTGCTGATACCGCTATGATTGGCTTTTGATAATTTAAGCAATTCGTTTTGCGAATGAGTTTTGTCGCGCTAAACCCGTCAAGATTTGGCATGCGTAAGTCCATTAAGATAATGTCGTAAGGGTGTTTGCTTGCTAGCAAAACACCGTAGTTTCCATCCTCGGCCACAGTAACAGTGGCGCCTAAACGTTCAAGCATGGTTTTAACAAGTTGGTTGTTATGCATATTGTCATCGATTGTTAAAATGGTCGCGGATTTAAGCGGGAGTGACTCCTCTGCATCCGTCGGCATTTTTTTACTATCGTTTTGAGCTTTTTTAATAAGGAGTTGTTTGATCTTGTCTAGTAAAGCGTGTTGTAAGATCGGTTTTGAAATGCAGGCGTTAACACCAGCGTTGGTTAGATCTTCTGCTAGGTGTTGTTCGTTTGAGTTGGTGAGAACCAGTATTGGCGCTTTGTTTTTGAAGTGCTTTAATATAGCTTCATCAAAATGTTTGAAATTCTCTGCTTGATGCATGCCCAGCACGATTAGGTCGTAATCATTTGCAGCAGATGATTTGCTGACAGCTTGTGTGTCACTCGTGCTTTCGTCGCAATCAAAGTTCCATTTTCCAAGTTGGTTCATAACAGAGTAGCGAGTAATCGGATGTTGTTCATGCACTAATACTTTCATCTTCTTGAAATCAATTTTGGCTTGGGTGTCGTTTGGAATCTCGCCAATTGTTTTGCAGATGAAAGTAATTAAAAAGGTTGAGCCTTTGTCTTCTTGGCTCTCGAGGGTGATTCGACCACGCATTTGGTCTAGAAGCTGTTTTGAAATGATTAAGCCCAAGCCGCTATTACCAAACTCTGTTGAGATTGTCGGATTCGATTGGTTGAAGGCTTGAAAGATCATTCCCTGTTTTGTTTTGCTAAGGCCGCTACCGGTATCAGTGATGCTGATGCAAATTTCAGCTTCTTTGTCATCCTTGTTCTCAAGAATCGTGCGTACGATAATGCTGCCCGCATCGGTAAACTTAATGGCATTTCCCAAAATGTTGGTTAGGATTTGCTTTAACCTAAGGGGGTCACCGATGATGTTCGTGGGCACTTCATCGTGAAAAGTGTGGGTTAGTTCTATCTGTTTGCTTTGTGCAGGGTGTGATAAGGTGAGTAATACGTCTTCAATGCAAGAGCGAAGATTCATGGGCACTTGTTCGAGTCGAAGTTTTCCAGATTCGATCTTGGAAAAATCTAATACGTTGTTAATCAAGACCAGCAAGTTCTCAGAGGCTTGCGCGATAGTGGTGAGGTAGTCGCGCTGCATCGAGGTAACAGGGGAGTTAAGCAGCAATTTGGTAAATCCGTAGATACTGTTCATCGGGGTGCGGATTTCGTGACTGATGTTTGAGATAAATTCAGATTTAATAGAGCTCGCTTTCAATGCTTTTTTCTGAGCAACACTCAATTGGATATTTTGACGCTCGATAGTTTCGAAAGTTTCTTGCATATCTTGCGTGGCTTGATCGAGATTTTCTTGAAATTCAATCTTGCCAATTTCCATGCTGTTTGCAATGTCAGCTGTTGCGTTTGTTATCTCGCTTAGCTCATCACTGGAATGAAATTTCTTAAGAATAGGTTTTTCGCCATTAGCAATTTTTTTCAAAGCGGCAGTGATGCCCCTGAAGGGTAACAGGATGTGATTTGCTAAATGTGTTGCAAATACTAGGCTTATTAAGGAGCTAAAAAGCAAAATAAGGAATAAAGCACTCACTGTTTGATATTTCTGAAAATATAAGCCAGTGTATGATAGGTTTACAGAAACCCAGCCAATAACGGTACCGTCTTGAATTTCTTCTTTATCAAGCGATAAGAGTTTTAAATTATATTTAGTGAGATATTTTGCATCTATGATAATGGGCGCCAAAAAATCAACGTTGTCATCGTGGTGCAGCACGTGCCTCGTATTTTTTGTGAGTTTATTCAAGTCTTGCGCGGACATCAGGTAGTTTTTATCTAGACCATTAGCCGCGAGCACATTTTTGTCTTTATCAAATATTGCGACAGAATCTACGTGGTTATCAATTAATGATAGCTTGGTTAGCTCGAAGAGTTCTTCAATGTTGGAGGTAACAATAGGGTAGCGCCCAGCTTGCGCCAGCTGCTTGACCATGGATTCGCCTTGGATGTGAAGATTGTGCTCCAGATCTTGCATGCGAACAAAGAAAAAATAGATTGTTAACAATAGCACCGCGAGCATCATCGGCGATATTGTCATGAAGAAAATTCGTTTTTTTAAGGTTAGATGCTTTTTCATTGATTGCCTTTATGCTTTTTCCGTCTCTTTTACTTTTGACCAGAGTTTTTCTTGTTCCGCTGGCTCAATGTCAGAGAAAGAGGTGTTAGTTTCATTGAGTAAGTGTTGCATTGCGTTCATTCGCTTTTTAAATTTTGTTGTCGACACGTTCAGTGCGTGTTCTGGGTCGATGTCGAGAAAGCGTGCTAGGTTAATGCAGCTAAATAGGAGGTCGCCGAGTTCCATTGTGATATTGTTTTCGTTGTCAGGTAGTTGCAGTGCGTCAATGCATTCATCCACTTCTTCAATAATTTTATGGATAATCTCAGCGCTATCATTCCAATCAAAGCCCGCGGTAGCTGCAATCTTCTGTGATTTTTCAGCATCACCCATTATCGATACGCCACGTGCTTTTTTGAATGCTGTTTTCTTTTCCATTAGTGAGAGTTTCCTTTTTGACTACGTTCGACGTTGATGATGTTAGGCACTTGCGATATTTTGTCGACAATATTGTCGAGCATGTCAGCACCTGATGTTTCAATGGTGATAAGTATGTCAGCGGTGTTGCTGTTTTCATTGGTGCGCGTGTTCAATGCCATCACACTCACTTTGTTGTTAGACAAGATTGAGGTGATGTCGTTGATCAGCCCGGTTCTGTTGCTGGCATGTATGTTTAGATCTGCGTGATAGAGCTC
>DKOI01000130.1 GCA_002469885.1 Legionellales bacterium UBA7366
ATATTGCAAAAATTAAATCTAGATAACGACGTAAAATGCGATCCTCATCGAGGTTAGATACATCGTCTAACTGCGCCTCAATATTTAATCGAATTTCGTCTAAAGCATCTTCCGATGGATTGTTCTTAGGATCAAAACGTAAATTAAATAAATCAACTAACTGACGAACTATTGACGGATGCCTAATAAGTGCGTCTGCAATATAGTCCTGAGAAAAAGTGAAGCCGACTTGACGTAAATATTTAGCCAGCGCACGCAAGGCCGAAACGTCACGCCAATTTAAGTTGGCCAACATGATTAATCGGTTAAACTCATCGTCTTCTGAGGCGCCAGTCCAGACGCTTGAGAAGGCTTCCTTAAAGTTATCCGATATTTCATCGATTGAATATTCAGTTTCATGAACGCAAGTCATGTCAAAATCATTGATCCAAATATTCTGGCCATTTTTCACTCTAATCTTATAAGGCCGCTCACCCATGACACGCAAGCCCATATTTTCCAAGAGAGGCAAGACATCGGACAAAGGTGCCGTTCCGAATCGGTTGAACAACTTAAAGTGCAATGTTGTCGAATCTTCAGCGTTTGTCGCTCTAAGATCCATTTCAATGTCGTGGTCCTCAGTTAAAAGCTCAAGATGCTCTATGTCCCGAACCGCCTCAATAGGCAAGCAGGATTCTTGGTACGCTACAGGAAATGAGTTTACATATTTTGCAAAATAATCCGCACCAGAGTTATCACCATGCACATCAATCAAAGCGGAACGCAAATCATCAACCCAATACCGCGCAGCTTTAACAAGTTTTGCTTCAATATCTCGCGCATCGAACTCAATATGCTCTTTAGGATCGACGCGAATATTAAAATGAATACGCGCCAACATAGAGTCAGAAAAAAGCGTGGAAAACGAGGTGCGATGGCTATTGAAGGTTTCAGCGAGAATCGCTTGAAACTTCTGGCGCAACTCAGTATTGAAATTATCCCTAGGTACGTAGACTAAACAAGAATAAAACCGGCCATAAGAATCCTTACGAATAAACAAGCGAATCTGCTGGCGCTCCTGGAGCTGCAGAATACCCACTGTTAATTCAAGCAGCTCTTCTGGCGAGGCTTGAAACAGATCATCTCTTGGTAAGGTCTCAAGAATATGTAACAACGCCTTACCTGCGTGACCATTAGGCGATAAATGCGACATTTGCATCACTTTAGCCACTTTGTGTCGCAAGAAAGGAATATGTTTTGGATTCGTATTATAGGCAACAGAGGTATACAAACCAACGAAGCGTTTTTCACCCGTTATCTCACCGCGCTCATTAAAACATTTCACACTAATAAAATCAGTATAAGCAGGCCTGTGGACTGATGACTCGGTATTCGTTTTTGCAATAATTAAAATCTGCTTAGACAACGCTTGCTCTCTAGCCTCTTCAGGCATATCTGAATAGAGCCTAACTTTTTTTGAGTGGGTCTCATCACTTAAAACACCAAACCCTGAGCCTGGAACAATACGCAACGCCTTGTTGTCACCTTCGCCACAGGTTTCATAATCACGACTCCCGAGAAACGTAAAATGATCCGAATCGAGCCAGCGTAAAAAATCTTTTGATTCTGCAAGTTCCGCTGAATCTAACGGCAAGTGTCGTTGCTCCAACTCCATTAGCGCTTCTTGTAACCGTTTACGCATTGGTAGCCAGTCATCTACCGCTTGTTGAACGTCTTGCAAGACCCGCTGCAAGCCTTGAGCCAGCCTTTCTATGACTTGAGGGTCAGCCTGCCTGTCAATTTCTAAATGGATAATAGCATCGGGTCGGGCGTCTTCATCGTAAGCATCAACTGATACGATGCTCTTCACCTCAGCACCCTCATCCCGAACAACATTAAGACCACCTACGTGCACAACCAAATGCACCAGGCAACCAAAGCGATTAATTTCCATGCGGACGGAATCAACTAGAAACGGCATATCATCACAACAAAGCTGTACGATAGAATGCCTAGAGTGCCAACCATCAATTTCAACGGAAGGATTAAAAACACGAATTTTTGTTTCACCACGGGCTCGTGATGAAAAAAGAGACCACTGGGATAACAACATACCCGCTAGATTTTCTGGACCAAGAAGCTCCATATCATGCAAGGCAACAAGATTATAAAATCGGCGAGTAAACTCTTCAGCAAGCTTGGCTTGCTTTTTGCCTGTTTTCTTTTTGATCACAGCTGAGGCTTGATCAATTAACTTCTTCTTTGCTTTGTCACCGCTGTGAGTCATAGACAAACCCTTACTCTTTTAGATGAAGAGATTATACATATTGTAAGCTTTTCAGCCTGCGCTATCAATAACCACTTTTTCACGTATATATATCGGATGCGCTTGGAATGGTAGTATACGTGCTTCTGATTTTTGTGCAATGGTAATCAAAAACTCAGCATTGGGCAATATCTCAGAGCCCCTATAGCTCATCTCTGTGGACGCAGCATCACTACCGATCATGCTGATAGCATCTCCAACCAAAGCATAACTACCCCTAAATGAATTAACCACTTCAGCTGGCTTCAGCAAGACATCAGTACCGACCATAAAACCAAGCGTTTTGTCATATTGATAGGCCCCACAGTAGACCTCATTCATTCGCGCATCGATAACAACCAACACCTCTTCCAATGCCGTTTTAGTGAAAATTTCTTGCGCAACACATGCCAATGATGAAACGGGCAAAACCGCTATATTCTGCGAGAACGCTAAGCCCTGAGCAACACTAACCGCAATGCGAATTCCCGTAAAACTACCGGGGCCAGCACCCACACAAATCAGACTAACCTCAGATAGAGATGCACCCGCCTCTTCCAATACCGCATTAATCGTCGCTAAAATATTTTGCGCTTGCGCTCTAGGTGAATCTTCATGTCTTGAAAAAACACGTCCTTTATAACATAGCGCAACAGACAACACAGTCTGCGATGTATCAAACGCTAATATATTTTCCATTAAAGCTCCTCCGCAAAATCAGACGCCACGCCCGCATCACGTGTACGCGGCAGCGGCGGCAAGCTTTCAATAAAAGTTTCACCATAGGCTTTTGCAATCAAGCGCGGATCACAAACAACCAACAAACCTTTATCATCAATATCTCGAATCAAACGACCAACGCCTTGCTTTAAGCTCAAGACCGCCTTAGGTAACTGGTAGGTAAAAAATGCGTTTTTCCCCTGCTTCTTAAACATTTCTAAACGCGCACGCATGATAGGATCATAAGGTGAAGCAAATGGGAGTTTGTCGATAATCACCATGGATAAATTAGAGCCCCGGATATCAACCCCTTCCCAAAAACTACTCGTCCCCAACAATACACCATTACCTGATTCTGCGAACCCTTCCAACAAACGCGTCTTAGGCAACTCACCCTGGATAAACAGCGGAAATTCAAGCCTGTCTCTTAAAAAATTAGCTGCATACGAAAGCGCATAATGACTCGTAAATAAAATGAACGCACGTCCATTCGTTTTATTCAACAAAGGAATAACCTCTTCTAACAACTTTTCAGTATAATTTTCTGCAGAAGGCATAGGTAAATAGCGAGGCACATACAGCAGTGCTTGCTCTTTAAAATCAAATGGACTTTCAACACTTAAAATTCCAGCTTCTTGCAGGTTTAGCTGATCCTGAAAATAGGAAAAATCGCCGTTTGACGTCAAGGTTGCCGATGTGAAAATCTTAGCGGCTTTCGTTTTATCTAAATAAGCCTGAAACTCTTTGGCAACCAACAACGGCGTGACATGCAAAACGAAACTTCTAGGATACGTTTCAAACCAATGTATGCTTTCATCACCTTGATCAGCCGTGATCGCCTCAAACGACGAGATTGCTTCTATCGACCGCTCGAAACAGTGATTCAAACCTTCGCTCAAATCCGCCGCAGACTCTAAGACCTCGTTAAAACCCAACAGCGATAACTTCACATGGTCTACAATCCTAGACACTGAAGATTTCACGCTCGCCCAGGTATCTCGACGACTGTCTTGACCTAGCGCCAATCGCAAATCTTGCGTTGCCTGTCTTAACTTGGTTGCAACTGCGTGTAAATTTAGCTGTATGTCTCTCGCGACTTTCTGTGACTCCGTTTCCAAGTCGTCGCATAAATCAATCAAGGACCGACTAGACATTCGCTCATCAAAAAAATTACTGGCGGTCTCCGCTACCTGGTGCGCCTCATCAAAAATAATGACATCGGCATCAGGTAGAATCTCACCCACTTCTCGGTCTCGCAACGCTAAATCAGCAAAAAACAGATGATGATTGATCACCACCAAATCAGCAGCTTGAGCTTTACGACGCGCTTTCACAACATAACACTTTTGGAACAACGGGCACTCTGCACCTAGACAGTTCCCTTCATTGCTTGTCACCCACGGCCAAACAGAAGCATCCTCAGACACTCCCTCAACTTCAGCAATATCACCTGAAATTGTTGCGTGACTCCAGTGAGTAATCGATTGTAAGTCAGCTACGCTCGATTTATCATTAAACCGGCCTGTTTCAAAAGCGAGATCTAAACGATATAAACAGACGTAATTTGCGCGCCCTTTTAACAACGCGATTTTAGGCCTAATATCAGTAGCCTTGATAACAAGAGGCAAGTCTTTAAAAAACAACTGATCTTGTAAGTTTTTAGTGCCGGTCGATACAATGACTTTCTTTTTAGATAATAGCGCAGGCAATAAATATGCAAACGTTTTTCCGGTGCCAGTTCCGGCTTCAACACAAAGAGCTTCTTTGTGTTTTATACAAGTGGCAATCGCACGCGCCATTGCAATCTGGCCCTCGCGAGGAGAGAAATTTTCAATGCACTGAGACAAGGCGCCTGTCGCGCTAAAGATCTCATCAATCGCGTCATCTTTATCGTTTATCACTCTTCATCCACATAAGGTTTTAAGTGCTCATATTTATTATCTACTTTTGCCCACTCATCCGCATCTTCTGGCGGATCAATCATCTGAGTTATATTCGGCCATTTTTTGGCGAGCTTTTCATTAATCTCTAAATAGTTGTTATATTTTTCAGGCAAGTCATCTTCTGCATAAATTGCATCCACTGGACATTCTGGCTCACAAAGTGCGCAGTCTATGCACTCATCAGGGTCGATGACTAAAAAATTAGGCCCTTCATAAAAACAATCAACCGGACAAACCTCAACACAGTCTGAGTATTTACAGTTTATACATTGTTCAGTTACGATAAAAGTCATGGAATATCTTCTCAATCAGTCAGTTGAAAGCAATTCTAACATAAGATGAGAGGATTAATAGCGTTGAAAGGAGTAAATGGTGCCCGGGGCCGGAGTCGAACCGGCACG
>DKOI01000108.1 GCA_002469885.1 Legionellales bacterium UBA7366
AAGCAGCAATCACGTTGCTGATGCGCAGGCACTTATGTCGCCTGGAAGAGTGGCCAGTAGAGCTCACAAACTCCGTTTCAAATGCGGGGAGAAAAGCTATGGATTTAATCTTTGGTGAGAACCTTTTTCACTGTACGGGCGCTATTCGATCTTATTCACGTTTAAGTGAATTACATAACATTAAAGTACCAACACTCATTATGACAGGCGAGCATGATTACGTTTCTATTGATTGCGCTATTGCGATGAAAGCCAAAATACAGCAAGCACAGCTTCGTGTGCTGAAGGGTTGTTCGCATGCACCGTATTACGAAGACCCAGAGCAGTACCATGCAGTTCTGTCAGGGTTTCTTGAGCAGCAACTCGATTATTCAGTTACGCCTGAGGTTGGAGTGCCTGATTGTGTATGACTTTGGAATTTTTGGGGTTTAAATATGATCGTAATAATACAAACCCAATGATGCCAAGACAAGATAAACAGCTCATTAAGTAACCTGGTGCAACGGGGTTTTTTGTCAGTTTAACAATTAGCTCTGAGAAGAGTGGCATAGAAGAGCCAAAAATTGCAGCGCCTGCGCCATAGATAAGAGCAGCGCTTGTTGCTCTAATGCTAATAGGTAATATTTCTACGATGAGAACTGAGGCGCTGACTGCAAAGCCCGCTGTTAGTGCGGATGCGATAATCAAAGCAGTTAAAATACTGGTTTGTGTGCCCTGATTTAAGAGAGCAAAATAAACAAGCGATATTGCAAATAGCCCTATTGAAGATAGGGCGGTTAGCCTCATACGGCCCCATTTGTCTGAGAGTTTCCCAGCTAAGGGAATAACTAGAATCAATGTAATGATAGAAAATAAATTGAATGTTTGTGCGTGTGCAGCACTAAATCCAGTTGTTTTTGTCAGAAAAATAGGCGTGTAAACAAGTAGTATTGATGTGACACTGACGCCTTGGATGGTAAAGAAAAGCAAAGCGAGTGATCGTTTTGGATTGCTAATAACGTTACAGACACATGATTTAGCGATCACCCAAAAGCTAGTTTTATTGGTTGATAGTGAGCATTTAATAAATTCAATCGATTCTGGCACGTGTTTTCTAATATACAGCCCTAAGAAGGTGCCTGGCACCGATAGTAAAAATAAAACACGCCAATACTCTTGGCTAAAGTGATATCTTGATTGAAGGTATAAAAATACAGTGGTGGCAGCAATTGCAAGAAGTGCACCAGTGTTTGTCCCCATGGTGGCAAGGCTGCCTAAAAAGCCTCGATCTGCTTGATTTGAATGCTCAACAAGGAAGGTGATAGCGTTTGTGTATTCACCACCAGCCGAGAAGCCCTGTATCACGCGTAGCGTGACCAGCAAAGCAATGGATAGGTTGCCGAGGGTGTTGTAACCAGGTAATAATGCAATCATTAGTGTTGATATGCCCATCAGTAGGATTGAAATATACAGAGATCGTTTTCTTCCGTAATAATCAGAAATAACACCAAAAGTAATTGAGCCAAGGGGTCTTGCAATATAGCCTATGGAAAAGATCAGTAAGGTTTTAATAAGCGTATTTGATGCGCTCTCAGGAAAGAAACTTGTTGCTATGAAGCTTGATAAAAGCCCAAACAGAAATAGATCATAAATTTCTATGATGCTTCCTACGGTTGATGCTAGCACAATGCTTTTTCTTATTTTAAACATATTGTTTCTGTTCCTTATGTTTGAATGAGAGTATTTTTGCCGTTTCAGGCTGCTCTAATATTTTTCTATCTTTAAGTTGCTTGTAACAATGTTTTCCTATCACGTATAGGTCGTCTAATCGATCAGAATAGTATTGCACAGCATTTTCCATATTGTTTTTTGTTGCAAATGAATAAAGTTGATTGTCAGTGTGAAAGATTGAAAATCCAAACTGAAATTTATTGCTAAGGGTTTTTATTTGCCTGATCTCATCTGTTTTTTCGTGATAATAATTATCCCATATTAAAAGCAGATTGTCTGGATGTTTGTTTGTGTATATTCTGTCGTGTTTGATTAGACCGCTTTCAACAAGGTTTGCTTCTAGTGCTGGTTCGCTCGAGTAAATGGTGACGGTTGTAGCGGTTAAATCTGCAATTGAAAGATAGTCAATGAAGTGTAGGCCCAGAACATCACTAAAAATGTTTTGCAGGCTCTTTCTGTATTTGAAAGAGTTGGTGTAGTGATATCGTAGAGCGTCCATGCTTTCCTGCTCAAACGGATTGCTTTATTTTAACCTGGGTGGATTCATAGTGATAGCTTTTTATAGCGAGTTCAGTCATTTTAAGTATGGTTTTTTTGTCTGCTTTCATTTTATATACATCTTGCAATACGGTCATCACAAAATCAGTAAAATCATTTAGGTTAGTGACGTTGTGTGAGCAAGCGATTGCTTGAAAGATAATTTCGCGAAGGAGGTCAAGGGGGGCAAGTATTGTATCTTCAGCGATATTTAAGTTTACATCTCCAGGCTGATCTCCAAAAGCCAGCCAGCCAGGTGACACTTCTAGCCAGTTTGCGATTGCGAGTGTGGTGGCATATTCAGGCATGGCAAGCCCGGTCGTATATTTTCGTGCCATTTGATATGAGCAGCCTGCTATTTCTGCGAGCGCTTTAGCACAGACGCCATTTTGTGCTCGGTTTGAGCGTTGGTTTTTGCTTTTAAGCGCAGTATTGAGCCTGGCAGCAAAGGCTTCCCTTAGTAATTCTGGGCGCATATCAATTTCCTTTGTTTAAGTTAAAGGAAAGCATAACACAACAATATATGGTTTAAACTTAAAGTTTACAAATATTAAAAGTTGACTTTATGCTGTGCTAGCGGTAGATTTGCTGATATCACGGATGTGGACACATTTGCATGGATTACTGATGAATCAACTTCCTGACATTTTAAGCTTATTATACCGTAATCAAATTGATGCGCTTAGCGTGGATTTAAAAGATGCATGTAAAATGCAGTATTTTGTGATGTACATCATTTTCAACGATGGTCGGAAGTTCGTGGTTTCAAATATATACCATATGTTGTTTTCGTATTACGCCGAGGCATTGTATAAAGAAGATTATCATTGTGCTGACGGTTTAATGTTGCCTGGTAATTATTATATTTGTGATGAGGTTAATTGCTCATCTCAGCGCTTCAAAGAAACGCTAGAGTCACGCTTTGGCGTTTACCGTACATATTATATTGAGCGAGTCTGCGGAGAGTGCAAGTTTGTTTTTGGTGCAGTCACTGATGTTAAGCCGAATGATCCCTTATTGCATTATCGCGATTCGATCAAACCATTCGAACATTTTGCCTATCAATTTGTGCTTGGCATGAAGAAGCTCATTGTCAGGCACAATCCCCAATATTCATCAGCAATGGTATTTAATGATGACCAATATTTACAGTCTGTTATTTACAATAAGCCTTTGAGCGCTAGAGAAAAAGAATGTTTGTATTGGGCTGCGAGAGGTAAATCAGTTGAAGAGACATCGCTTATTTTGAATATCAGCATTGAAACAGTGAAATCACATAGGAAAAACACGATTAAGAAATTGCATGTTACCAATGTTACACAAGCTGTCTTTCAAGCGGCAAAGCGGGGTTTATTTTTAAATGTAAGTGATAGCCAGCCATTTTCGATGGCAGATCATGTTGAAACGGTGAGGAATAATATTGAGTTAATTAATCAATCGCACTGACAAGTTTGTTTTCAATAATATCTCTGAAGTCTTGCGGCATTCGGCAGATTTTCTGTGTCTCGTAATCATAGAAAGTAGAGATTGACTGCGCCGTCGCTGCCAGGCTGTTTTTAACAAACACTTCATAATCTATTTTAAATGACGTTTTTCCGTGAGCGGTAGCAACAAGCTTTATTCTGAGCTCGTCACCATAATACATTATCTGTTTATATTTGACGTTAAATTCAGTAATCAATGAACCTTTGCCAAAAATATGCAGCTCATCGCAACCAAATAGATCGAGATATTGCATTCGCGCTTCATGCAAAATTGATATCAGCGAATCATGACCAACATGATCCCCGTAATTAATATCACTGATACGTACAGGGATGGTCGTTGTAAAACCAAATGGCTCATTTTTTTCTGACATTATTAGCTCCATATCCCTCAATCGGGGGATTGTTAAACTTAGCTAAACATATATTATTTTACCTTGAGATGTAAGTGTTTTTTTATTGTTGGGTGTTCACTGATGGATGTATTGAAAAATTTAGAGAAACTATTTACAGGTGATCTACAATATGAGGGTTTTGGTGCTGGTTTAAAGGTTGTTAGTGTGACGCGTGATCCAGTCACTAGGAAGTATATATGTGAAGTTATTTCTGCTGATGGTATGTTGATTCTGATAGAAGTGACTTCAGAAATTAATGAAGATCAAATATAGTTAATGGGCTGTGGTATATTTTCAGTGGGTTTTGTTGAGCTAAGAAGCGCTTGTGTGATTCCCTTGTATTTATGTGCTTCAATCATCTGTTCATAACTTCATCAGTGTTAACCACCTTGGAAGCGTCAATCTTCGGGATGTCTAAAGGTTCTGTAATTCTTTCCTGAACTTCCTTTAAGGCTACCTTAAGATGTTGAATAGCCCTATCAATGATCTCGTTATATTCCGGAAGCCAATTGCCGCAACAAGAAAGTACATTCATATGAAAATTGCTGGGATCATGATTTAGGATTATTTTTTTAGAAAGATTAAATTTTTCGGTTATAAATATTGCCTCATTAAAGTTATTGTTTGCGATAGAAATTTTTTGCAAAATTTCCTCTATTTTATGAATCTTATTTGACGCAGAAATTTTTTCAATATGAGTTAAGCTGTGCTCAACAGCTTTCCCTTTTTCATTAAAGTCTTGAGTTATTCTTATAAATGTATCTTGATTTGGAGGTGTTGTTTGACAGGATTTTAGTAATTTTAACCTGCTGTCAATGCTGTTTTTTATAGATGTGACGATTGAAAGCTTATCTACAAAGCTATACCTTAAGAGTATAGCTGATGTTTTAGCTTTTTCAATTAGCTCTTTCTTGTATCTTTTATTTTGAAAATAGTTGGCGAGTACTGCCCCAATGCCCACGCCTGCAATGGTGGTGCCAGCACCGAAGATTGCTGCAAGGTATTCTTGTTCCATAAAAATTACCTGTTTTTTTGGTATTGCACGATAACTCCGAAGATTTCAAATTCTTTGAGTTTTGTTGGTGGTAATCGAAGTTCTTTTATTAAAGATCTAAAGAGTATTTCCCCATCACTTACAATTGCTTGTTTAATGCTTGTATCCTTTTGCCCTTTCTTTTGTGCTACCACAAAATCTTTATTTTCTGGCGTAATGTTAGGGTCAACGATAATGATCGTACCAGAAAGCATATGCTCAAGATCTTCTTCAATTTTTAGCGCGAAAGCATGCTCACCTATGTGAGCGTTAGTTTGGATGAGTTCAATTGGTGTGACTGCGTTGGAGTCTTTTTGAAACTTAGATATTGTATCCCAAGAGAGTAGAGGCACATTTTGCCATTTTGCAGGGCTGTAGCCGGTGTTGTTGATGCATAGTGGCTCATCACCAATAAGTTGGCCTATTGTCACCTTTAGCTGTTTGGCTATTGGGTTCAATGTGTTAATGCCGGGGTTGCTTGTTTCCCCATTACATATTTTTCTCAAAACAGGATCCAGAATGCCTGTGCGCCTAGAGAGTTCGGCCACAGTTATGCCTTCCTGTTTGAGTAGCTCAGAGATAATTATTGGTAAGTTTTTAGGCATAAATAAATATGATTATTTCCCTTTACAAAATATATAAATTTGTTTATTCTCTTATTTAACCAACTGAATTAATCTAATTTGTTGGAAACCATGCCAGCCTGAAGTTTCGCAGCCACGGGCTGGCATGAAAGGTGCGACTACAAGAGTCACGGTCCTAGTATAGTTTTAATGGATGGGCTTGTCAGTAGTTGTTTGTATAAAAACAGCATTGGTAGACGTATCCATATGGAAAATAAATCCATAAACAAGAAGGTGACTTCAATTGCAGCGCAAAAGTCAGAGACATTCTTGTACATAAGGTCAATTATAAATCATTTCGGCAGTGTTTCAGCATTAGCGACTCAATTGGGCGTTAATCGGCAAGCTATTTATCGTTGGCAGCATAGGGGGGCTGTTCCATTTGATAAGGCAACGTTGATTTCAAGAATGAGCCAAGGGCAAGTCATCGCGCCTCACCGAATCATTAGTAAAGTTCTGTAATTCATTTTTAACAAGGAGATTTGTTATGCGCGTTATCACACGAAAGGTTGGAGAGTCGGCTTATATTTATAATGGTCGTTGGCAGGTAGGAAAAATTGACTATCTTGAGGGGAGATCAAGGCTTAAACCAAATCGATTGCGCGTTCGGGATAATTACAACAACGGACATCGTGAATTTTTTCATGCAGGCGAGCATTTGTTTTTGGAAGGTGGACATGTTGTTTTTTATGAGGACCCAAAGCTTGGTGGTCAGCAATTGAAAATGATGTTCGACTTACCGCGTGGATTTGAGGTGTGTTCAGAACCAAGGATGTTAAAAGCAATCGCATAAGGAGGTGCGTAATGTATCAAAAAAAGGATGAGTTTGTTGATTATTTCTCTCAGTTGAAAAGCCATTTTGGCAGCATTAGAAACCTGGCTCGAGAGCTAGATGTAGATGCGACAACAATCTATAAGTGGCGTTATCGCAAGCAATTGCCCATCAGTCGTGCTAAGCGCATTACAGAAATTAGTGATGGTAAGATTGTCGCATCAAAAGTTATGTTGTTTATCAAAAAAAATGACAGCATCTGATGAAGAATGCTCAAGAGGGCAATGGTAATAACTGCGGGCATGACAAAACCTGTCCGCAGTTGTTCAGTAGGCCTAAGTCAGCTAAGAACCCGCCTTTAGCGATTGCTATTGCGTTAAAAAATCTGGATGCATTTTATCATAAACCCGGTCTTTTTTTGCAAAACATACGGTACTCACGTGATTCATTAAAGCAGCAGCGCTCAGAAAGTCGAGAGGCAGTTGCGACCCTTGCAAAAGTATTGGTTAATCACTGTAGTTTAGATACGATGAAGATAACCAAGTATCACCCTAGTGGCGAGCGAAGGATTTCCGTGGCTGAG
>DKOI01000015.1 GCA_002469885.1 Legionellales bacterium UBA7366
GCTGCGTGACGCAACAATTGTTACTCGGGGTGGGGCTGCGAGACGATTCAACCTTTGAAGATTATTATTTTGGCGCTAACGCGCAAATTGAAAATGTGCTTTACGATGCGGTTCAAGAAAAGGAGCAATCCTTTGTTTATCTTTGGGCGCAGCCGGGTTTAGGCAAGAGCCATTTATTGCAAGCTTGTTGTCATTTAGCAGCGGGTGTTCAGCGTTCCTCTCTCTATTTACCCTTATCCGACTTACCATCCTTGTCTCCTGATATGTTTGACGGACTCGAGGCAGTTGATGTGGTCTGTATCGATGGGCTTGAGCCGGTGGCTGGAGATCGAGATTTGGAAGTTGCTTTGTTCGATTGCTATAATCGTTTGCGTGATGCAGGCAAAACGTTAATCGTCTCCGCTAATGCGGCCCCTGCGGCGTTAGGCTGTGTGTTGCCTGATTTGGTCTCACGTTTATCGTGGGGTTTAACGTTTCACTTGACTCCTTTAACCGATAACGACAAAAAGTCTGCGTTGTTATTGCGTGCTGGCAGACGCGGATTTGAATTGCCTGATGAAGTCGCCACTTACATTTTAAAATACAGCGTGCGTGACAACAAAGCCTTATTTGAAATTTTAGATAAACTCGATTATGCCTCTTTGGCGGAGCAGCGAAAGTTAACTATCCCTTTTGTCAAAGAAGTGATTTTCACCTAACAAGGAAAGAGAGAAAAATATGACAACCATTAAAGCTATTCATGCGCGCGAAATTATTGATTCTCGTGGAAATCCCACGCTCGAAGCGGATGTTACGCTTGCCTCCGGTGCGATGGGCCGTGCTTGCGTGCCTTCAGGTGCGTCAACCGGTATACATGAAGCGGTTGAGTTGCGTGATGGTGGTGAGCGCTATTTAGGTAAAGGCGTGTTAAACGCGGTTGCTGGTGTTAATGATAAAATAGCAAAAGCGTTGATCGGCAAAGATGCCTTGGATCAAGCCGGTTGCGATCAAATCATGATTGATCTCGATGGAACACCCAATAAGGCCTCCTTAGGCGCGAATGCAACGCTGGCTGTTTCCTTGGCGATTGCCAATGCTGCTGCTGCATCACAACAGCAACCACTCTTTAAATATTTGCACACAGGCGGTGGTTTTATGTTGCCTGTTCCTATGATGAATATTATCAACGGTGGCGCGCATGCGGATAACAATGTGGATATCCAAGAGTTTATGATAGTGCCAGCGGGCGCTCCTACTTTTAAAGAAGCACTGCGTTACGGCGTAGAAGTTTTTCATACGTTGCGCGCCGTGTTGAAAGAGCGTGGCTTCAATACAAACGTTGGTGATGAAGGAGGTTTTGCGCCTGACTTGTCGTCAAACGAAGAAGCGATTGACGTTATTCTGACGGCGATTGATCGGGCAGGGTTTAAAGCCGGCGAAGACATTTTCTTGGCCTTGGATCCTGCGAGCTCTGAATATTACAAAGACGGAAAATATCACATGGAGGCTGAGAACAAGGCCTTAAGCTCTGACGAAATGGCAGAGTTTTATGTTGATTGGGTTAAGCGTTATCCGATTGTCAGTATTGAAGACGGCTTGGCTGAAGAAGATTGGGCAGGTTGGGCAACGTTAACCAATGCGATCGGTGATAAAGTGCAGTTGGTCGGCGATGATTTATTTGTGACGAATACGGCGTTGTTGCAGCGCGGTATCAATGACAATATTGCAAATTCCATTCTGATTAAGCTCAATCAAATTGGCACGTTAACTGAAACGTTAGCAGCGATTAAGTTAGCGCAATCCAATGGCTACGCCGCAGTCATTTCACACCGTTCGGGTGAAACAGAAGATACCACAATTGCTGACTTAGCGGTTGCCACAGGTGCAGGTCAGATTAAAACAGGATCGTTGTGTCGTACAGACCGAATTGCGAAGTATAATCAATTATTGCGAATCGAAGAATCATTAGGCGCGGACGCCAAGTTTCCAGGGAAAGGAGTATTTAAACAGTGAGACGAGTATCCATTAAACCCGCATGGATCGTGTTGATCCTATTGTTGATTTTGTTGCAATATCAACTTTGGTTTCAACCTTCTGGCGTGCTAAAGTTAATGGGTCTTAAAACACAAGTTGAATCTGGCGAAGCGGAAAATGCGAAACTTCGTGAGCGTAACATGGTGTTGAGTAAGCATGTTTCACGGCTCAAGAGTGATCCGCAAGCCTTAGAAGGTAAAGCGCGAGAAGAGTTGGGTATGGTGAAAAAAGATGAAACGTATTACCGCGTTGTTAAAAGGAGCAAATAGTTTTGGTTAAAATTTTATTGAGCAATGATGATGGCGTGAATGCAATTGGTTTGCAAACGATGGCGTCGAGTTTAGCCACTATTGCTGAGATTACTGTGGTTGCACCTGACCGTAACCGAAGTGGTGCGAGCAACTCACTTTCCTTAGAAGATCCCTTGCGCGTAGCAAAAACAGAGAAAGGGCATTACAGCGTGAGCGGTACGCCTACGGATTGTGTGCATATCGCTGTGACGGGCATGTTAGATGAGTTGCCTGATATGGTTGTTTCTGGAATTAATGACGGCGCTAACTTAGGCGATGACATACTCTATTCCGGCACCATTGCAGCTGCAACCGAAGGGCGTTTTTTAGGGCTGCCTGCAATTGCCGTCTCCTTAGCTAAGCATGGCGGCACGCATTTTGATACTGCAGCACATGTTGTTAAAACTTTAGTGTTAGGTTTGTTAAAAAACCCAGCGCCAGCAGATACCTTGCTTAACGTTAACGTGCCTGATATTCCTATCAGTGAGATTAAAGGGTTTGAAATCACCCGTCTTGGCACACGTCACGTTGCAGAACCCACGGTGAAAGCAGAAGATCCTCGCGGGCGAACAATTTATTGGGTTGGTGAGGCAGGTCAGGCCGCTGATGCGGGCCCGGGCACTGATTTTCACGCAGTTCAAAATGGCTATGTGTCCGTAACCCCTATAAAAATAGATTTAACGCATTATGAAGCAATGGATAAATTGTCGACGTGGTTAGATAGTGTTGAAATGTAGAAGGAGTGAGTGATGAAACGGTTTGGATTTATTATTTTAGGCGCTTGTTTATTGCAAGCCTGTGAAACGCGCACTGACTTGGCGCCCGTATTTTCGGCTAACCAAGAAAGCCAGATAACAGAAGTGAAAAACGAGCAGGAAATGCAAGCGCAGACAACCTATGAAGTGTTGCCTGGTGAGAATCTCTATACCATCGCGAAGCGTTTTGGTATGAGCTACCATGATTTAGCCGTCATGAATGACATTGAAAAGCCTTACTATATTCATGCCGGCCAAGTATTGCTTATTTCAAAATTTGATCATGTGAAGCCAACGGTTGAAACGCCCAAGACGCAAAAGTTTGAATTTCATGGTGCTGCAGCAAAGCCCGTGACGAAGACCAAAACGGTCCAGAAGACAGCTTCGCCTACACCATTGCCGATGGCAACATCGGTAGATTGGATTTGGCCCGTTAGACAGGGGTATGTCGCACAAGCTTTCAGCTCTCACAATAAGGGTATGGATATTGGTGTGATGAAAACCCAGCAGGTCGTGGCGGCGAGCGCAGGAACGGTTGTTTATGCGGGCGTTAATCTCACGGGTGATGATGAGCTCGTGATTGTAAAACATCCTAAAGGGTATTTGTCTGCGTATTCCTCCAAAATGAAGGTGGTTGTTCGCGAGGGCGAGAGGGTTAAGATAGGTCAAAAATTGGCCTCAATTAAGCCTGGTAAACAGAATCCGTTGCATTTTGACTTGCGCAAGCAAGGTAAATCAGTCGATCCGATGGGGTATGTGACAGAAAAATCATAGTGTGATACCTTAAGGTATAGGGAGGGACCCCAATGCCATCAAAAGCGACGCCGAAGAAAACTGCGAAAAAGACGACCAAGCGGGCTGTTAAAAAAATAGTCAAAGGCGTTTTGAGCAAACTTATGGGCGAAAAGCGCAAATCCAGCACAGCGAAGAAAGCGGTCGCCAAACCTAAGAAGGCGACAGCAAAGAAGAAAAAAACGGCTAAAAAATCCACCACAAAGAAAACCGCGGCCAAAAAGACCACTGTAAAGAAATCCAGTACAAAGAAAGCTGCTGCCAAGACCCCGGCAAAGAAAGCCACTGCCGCTAAGAAAAAAGAGCCAGAGAATTCCCCCGTCAAGAATGAACCCACTGAAGATGAGCTCATTCAGGCTATGTTTACAAAAGACGGCAAGAAAAGCACGCAAAGACACACGGCAGCTGAAGCCAAAGATGCAGCTCAGCTTTATTTAAAAGAAATTGGTTATTCTCCACTGCTCACTGCAGATGAGGAAAAGGAGTTTACACGTTTAGCCCAAAAGGGTGATGAAGCTGCTAGACACCGTATGATTGAAAGTAATTTACGGTTAGTCGTGAAGATCAGCAAGCGGTATTACAATCGTGGATTGCAATTCTTAGACATTATTGCCGAAGGAAATATTGGTTTGATGCACGCGGTTGAGAAGTTTGATCCGGAGCGCGGGTTTCGATTTTCAACGTATTCAACTTGGTGGATTCGTCAATCCATTGAGCGCGCGATCATGAATCAATCACGAACGATTCGGTTACCGGTTCACATCATTAAAGAAATGAATATTTATTTGCGTGCGGCGCGCACCTTGAGTCATCAATTAGATCATAAGCCAACCTATCAGGAGATTGCTGATTTAGTGGATCGTCCGGTTGAGGATGTTAAATCGTTACTGGGGCATAAAGATGACGCCGGTTCGATGGATGTGCCGGTTGGTGGTGAAGGCAATAAAAACTTATTTGACATTATTCCAGACCCTAGTCACCATGTGGATCCTGAAGCGTCGTTACACAGTCATGTTTTATCTGAAAGTTTGACAGAGTTGTTGGAAGTATTAAATGGCACTCAACGCGAAGTGATTATGCGACGTTTTGGTTTGGGTGTTCATGGCGATAAGCAAACATTAGAAGAGGTTGGAAAAGCCGTTGGCCTGACGCGTGAGCGTGTGAGGCAGATTCAGTTAGAAGGCTTGAAGTTATTGCGCGATGAAATGAGCGAACGCGGCATGACGAGTGAAGTGTTTTTTTAGAGTTTTTTTATTAATGACAGTAAATCACTGTGTCTCTTTAGCAGGATTTGCGCGAAGTGCCATAATTCATTATTTAATTTTACCCCGCAGGCGTTCACGTTGTTC
>DKOI01000069.1 GCA_002469885.1 Legionellales bacterium UBA7366
CAAAAATAATATTTTCATCGTAGTGTTATTATAGCACAGCCATGATTTAGATTCATTTTGAGGGTAAATCAGGGGGTTATAGTTCGGCATAGCAATTCGCCCAGGACACGCTGATGTTGATTGCTCATTTACATTAAACAATTTATGCTCAAGCAAGCACGAAAGCGCTGTCAAATTCAGCGTCAAATCACCTTGATTTAATCCCTCCCTAAACTGACTATATTCTTGAAATAGTAAATCTTTTGGGGTCAGACCCTTATTATTTTTTATATTAATATCAGCACCGAATGTTAGCAGCATGTTAATCCAGGCAAACTTTACGGCGTTGCTCACCTTTGTACAGCTAAGCACTCGATGTAAAATCGTATCGTGGTAAGACGTTTGCTGATTAACATCTAACATCTTTTCTTCAATCAGGTAGCGAACAGCCTGCATATTTAGCGTTTGAATGTCATGATAAATGAGATTAGTGTAACTTGCTCTAATAGCACGCTGAAGATAAGCTAGCCCGCATTGACCGCGTAATATTTTAATAAACTGCAAAGCGCTAGATATTTTTAAAATCCTATAAGGCAACTGTGGGGTAGGGAGCTCCTGAAAAAACGTTTCTTTTCTCAGCTTATTCTCTAAAATTAAACGAAAAGCGTCAGGGCGTTCAATCCTTGTGCTATATTCTAGCGCATTTGTAAGCGAACTATAATCACGATTAAAACTAGGTGTTTCCAATAACAAAGCAAGTGTATCTACATGCCCAGACTGTATTGCCCGGTTAAGAGCTGGTAGCTGATATCTAAAACCACATTCACGTTCTGGCATATGCTTTTCATGCCAAATATCATAAAAATTCCACCCCTTTTCTGCGAGCATACTCAAAATAGCAGTACGCTTTCGGTAAGTCTGTGCAAGATCAGCTTTTCGCTTCGCATTTTGTCGAACACTTTCATATATTATTTACGAGGTTCGAATCCTAGTTCGTAGCTCGTCAATCACATCTTAACTGATTGTTTTTATATGAATTTAATGCCGCAGATCCACTAAAAATGCACCACACAATGCAGGGCTGTGGGGAGCTTATCCCCACAATATCCCCGCACGAATCTTCTAGCTCCATTATGGCCTACAGATTAAACCGAAACGCTGATCATACTCTTCTTGAAATCCAACATATATACTGCGATATTTTTCAATAGTTTCTGAATAATCCTTTAATAACGCATTAGACGTTTTAAGCCATTCGCGCACGTTTGGCAGCTCGGAAATATCCATACGGCAATAAGGGTCTTTATCTTCTATTGCTTTAATCGTGTATTTTAAATTACTCTTCAAACTAACAAGTTCTCTTGCTATCTCAAGTTCATACCCAGGTGTTTTCTTACCCATCTCTGCTGCCTTAAAAAGAACTGGCGCCATTGATAAGTCAGAATATCTTACTTGCAAAAGATATTCGAGCGATTCCTCACCGCTATCCAGCTCTTTATACGCAAGACCAGCTAAGAGCGAAAACGTGCTAGCTAAGCCATCATATTCACATCTATGTTTAGCAATCGCATAATCCGCAGAGAGTGATAAATAACGCGACGCTTTTTTAAAGTCACCCAAGAGTGTATACAAGCCCCCAAGCCTCATATAACAGTCAAAGCAATTCTGACTCCCAAAGTCTGCCGCAGGATTTTTACTTTGCTTATAGATACTCTCAATGGCATTAATGGATTTTTGTGCTTCTGCAGCACAACCCTTAAACTCAGCAAAACCCTTAAACTCAACAATATTTTCAGAAAGATTCAAGCTAAGAGGCTTACGCAAAATTCCTTGAGAGATTAAACCGTTTATATCAAAGTCGTCAATAAGTTCACCAAGCTCCTGCTTTAATTCACTACGCTTTTTCTCAGGCAACAAGGCACCTGCATCATCATGTGCCGTCTGAATAAAAGGCTTGCTGTAACGCTCATTATATATTCCGCCTGCGCCATGAACACAGAGGGTTTGTAGCGTTGGATCAAAACTTACTGAATAACCACGCCCATGCTCTAATGCCTCGGTGACAATGATGTTGGCCGTAGTGACTTCCGCAGGCGTCCTAGCTTTAATTTTATCTACGATTTTTTTCGCACTATCATCACTCCAATGCTGATTATTTACCACAATAATAAGCTTTAACTTCGTGTTTTTTGTCACAGGCAATGTAAAATTCTTATATTTTGTTGGATCCAAACAAATATAGGCTGGATCACACGCTGCTGTCATTGCACTATCGATATCAAAACCTCCCCCAAACATTCCGAAGCTTCCAAATGTGGGTGCTGAATATTGGGTTAGCTCTTCAGGTGAGGACTTATAGCCCTTTCGATATGAATGAGGAGAGACATGCAGCATAAAAGTATTTCCAGTAGACTCTTCGTAAGCAATCACTGTATGGCATGCATTAATGCCTGTTGCAACCAGAGAGACAGCTGCTTTTTGCTCTAAGGAGTGGGGAGCCTGTGTCGCCTTCTCTTTGTGCGTACCTGCCTGTGGAAAATACGGATAAAGACTCTGATACTCTGATTTTTTTGGTAAAAAAAGAACCGATCTATCTTGATCGACTATAATTTTTTTAATAGAGGTTTCTTTTAACTTTGATTCACTTGAAGCAGTAAACATGGAGGCCTCCCGTTGGCTTTTTAGTTTGTTTGTTTGAAGTATTGGTGCTTTTCCAGCAACTGCGTGCAGTATAGCATAGCTGTTGTTTAAAATAAACACAAACGATGGTTTGTCTGCAACCCATTGATTTCTCGCCCCATCTTCGCTATTGTCCTTTCCTCATCAAATGGGGTTAACGCAAATGAGTCATGCAGACGAAATGCCGTCAGTCGTTGATAAATCATCTGAGGATATTGATAAAGCTATCGCTGCGATTGAGGCTTGTGATTTGCCGGCTGAGACCCGCTCTTTTGCCATATCCTGCATTCGCCTGGCAGTTTGGTTACCAAGGGCATTTGCTGAGCACAAGATCACGTTATCGAATTTGCGCAAATTGATTTTTGGTGCAGGGCGTAATAAAAATAAACCAAAACATGATGTTGATAATAGGGAATCTGAGAGCAAAGACGACGCTAAAAACAACACTGATACTCAAGATGATCCAAGTGTGAGCGAAGCAGCAAACGACGAGACCGCACAACCGATAGATAAGACATCCGCACCTGGCCACGGCCGCATTCCTCACACGACTTATGAGAACGTAACCGAGCACCACCTATCAATTGATGGATTGAATGCAGGTGACCTTTGCCCATTAATCTGTGGTGGAAAACGTTATCAAACACCACGAAGAAGTGGCAAGTGCGGCTATCCCTGTATTTCAAGCAGCAGAAAAAATTGCTGCAAACAGCGGGCTTATCCATAATGATGATACGACTGTGAAAATCATAGATGTTATCCATCATAATCGCACAACACCCGATAAGGTTCGCACAGGCATGTTCACCACAGGTATCTTCGCCAGAAACGATGGTCGTGAGATCGCCTTATTCTATAATGGCACCAGACATGCCGGTGAAAATCTAGAACGTTTGTTAGAGAAACGTGATCCTGATCAACCCAAAGCCATACAAATGTGCGATGCGTTGAGCCGTAATACATCGAGCTCATTTGAGACGATTCTTTGCAACTGCTTAAGCCATGGGTTTCGCAAGTTTAACGACCTAAAGGATTTTTATCCGAAGCTTTGCTTTCACGTTATGGAGCTTATTTCAGATGTTTATGACTTTGATGATCAAGCGAAAACGCTGGGCAAACAAGAGCGATTAGCGTATCACCAAAAATATAGCGCGCCTATTATGGATGAGCTTTACGCCTATTTAAATGAACAGCTTGATTCCAGGCAAGTTGAACCTAATGATTCACTTGGCAAAACGATGCGCTATATGCTAAAGCATTGGGAGGCGCTTACTCAGTTTTTACGGGTTGCGGGCGCACCCATCGACAATAACATCTTAGAACGATTTCTCAAAATACCGATCAGAGGACGCCGCACTTGGTTGTTTTATAAAACCGAGTATGGCGCCATGATCGGCGGCGTGCTCACCAGCATCATTGCCACTTGCGTGCTAGCAGACGTAGGCCCGTTAGAGTATCTGGTAGCACTGCAAGAGCATAAAGACCACATTGTTAAAGAGCCGACACGTTGGTTACCGTGGAATTATCAAGAAACTCTCGCGTCATCTTCATTACTGGCAGCCTGAAAGCTAACCGATCGCCAATCCTCTGGAATGGAGGCTCTCATTGGATTGCCTTTTGCGAGCAATATATGCAATTCACTGGCGCGCAATTGAATCGTCTTTGATTTAGCACTAGGCCACCAAGCAAGCTTTCCTTGGCTAAAGCGTTTTTGGCATAACCAAAATCCGCTCGCATCGTACACTAGCAGTTTTACTGAGGTGCGCGCTCGATTAGTGAAGACAAATACTGTGCCACTG
>DKOI01000014.1 GCA_002469885.1 Legionellales bacterium UBA7366
AGATGAGACTCAATAAAATGAAGCTATACTTACATATTGGAACTGAAAAAACCGGGACAAAGACCATCCAAGAAACGCTGTTTCAAAACCAATCAGTATTACAAAAGAATGGCTACCACTTCTTACAATGCGCAGGGACGAGAAATAACAGAAAGCTACCAGCCTACTGTATGGCCGATGAAAACTTTGATGATTTTTTTAGAGACAGGAAAATCAGCACCCTAAAAGGTAAAAAGAAATTTCAAGAGAAGTTTAAATCTGACTTTGAATACGAACTCAGAAAACTGCCGAACAATATTCACACAATAATTGCTTCGAGCGAACACTTTCATAGCAGAATTAAAAGAAAAAATGAGATCAAGTATGCATTTGATTTTTTCTCAAAATACTTTAATGAGATTGATGTAATTTGTTATTTGCGTGAGCAATCAGCTACATGTGTATCACTGTACTCAACAGCTATAAAATCAGGCCACATACCCAACCTAAAGAGAATGCTATCAAACTGCGTTCCATCAAATAGATATTATAATTACTATGAAATGCTCTGCAATTGGGGTGAAGTTTTTGGATTGAAAAACTGCAAAATTAGAATATTTTCGAAAGAGAAATTTCTTAATGAAAATCTAATTGATGATTTTTTTTCACAGATAAATTCCAGCCTGATACATCAAATAGCAAAAGAAACGGAAAAACGAAATGGATCCCTATCAAAACTAGGGCAATATCTAGGCTTAGTCACCAATATAATTTTTCCGAAATATCGTCGGAATGGAGATATAAATCAGCTTCGAACTAAAGCAATATCAGCGATTAGTAGGAACTTTAAAGCAACGAAAGAAAAAGCACACACAGCTAGCTCAAATGCAATATATGCGAACTTTGCAGAATCTAACACGCTATTGAATCAGAAGTTTCTAAACAAGGAAGGCAACTGCTTCAAAGAGGTTGGCGCGCCCAGAAGTATTAATACAGTAAAAACAAAAAAATGAGGCATGGAAGAAATAGTAGATATCCTTACTATCATTGCACCCGGAAATGGCTAGCCAAAAGAAACTAATTTTTTAAATTAAAATAGAAGCTCTCTATAAACATCAAAATACTCCCGGCCCATTTTCTCTGCTGTGAATAATGCTTGATAACGCTTTTCAGCTTTGGCGCCTAACTCAGAAGCCCACACAGGGTTGTCAACCAGTGCATTAATTGCCTTTGCTAACCCCTTCGGATCATTTGGTGGTATGACCAATCCAGTTTCTTGGTCAATATTAATGTACGTTGTGCCTGTGCCAATTTCACTTGAGATCATTGGCTTTCCAAACATGGCACCTTCTAGCAATGAGATACCGAAAGCTTCTGCTCGAAGATGAGAGGGGAAAACAATTGCGTAAGATAACTCAAGTAATGCCACTTTATCTTCATGGCTAATAGAACCCAGAAAATGAATATTGGTTAAGCCTAACTTTGCAGCGTGTGTTTTCAATTCATGCTCAATTGGCCCTGAGCCCACAATGACTATCGGTGTATCGACATCCTCCGCAGCTTCGATCAGTATATGCAAGCCTTTATAATATCTGAACACCCCTACAAACAAAAAAAACTTATCCGGAAAACGTCGCTTCCATTGTGACTTCAAAAGTTCGCTCGAAGAACTGTAATAACTCTTATCTAAACCAATGGGAATTACACGCGTTTTATCAGGGAATGATTGCAAGGTCTCACTAGTTGAAAAATAATTTGGCGATGTCGCGACAATCGAATCCACACTGGTTAAAAATTTCTTACATAAGGGTTGATACAGTTTAAGCAGTCTTTTTTGCTTCACAATATCCGAATGGTAGGTGACAACACTTGGCTTATTAATGCGGCATGCAAAGTGAAGTAAGTCTGCAAATGGCCAAGGAAAGTGGTAGTGAATAATATCTGCTTTTTTAGCGAGCTTAGAAAATCGTTTAAACACGGAGATGGCCATTGGCGTTGATGCGACATCAATAGTAGATTTGCACCGATGAACGGGATGCCCGTACACTGTGATCGTAGGATCAACCCGCTGTAGCGATAATGATAAAACACTGCTTTCCACGCCGTGCGCTGATGTGCTTAAGATAACTTCTTTTATCACTTGCTCAACGCCGCCTAGCGAATCGGGAAAATACGTTTTATACACATGTAACACTCTCATTCAAAGCGCCCTCTTCGATGCGATATTGTTTTTTCAAAAATATTCACTAACTGGGTAGCAGATTTGTCCCAGCTAAATTGATTCGCGTTGTAACTTGCATTCTTTGCAAAAGAGTTTCTAACGTCGTCACTTCCTATCATCTGTTCTAGACCGCACCGAATTGAATTCACATCCAGCGCATCAACCAACAACCCTGCATCCCCTGCCAACTCGGGCATAGACGAATTATTGGATGTTAAGATAGGCTTGCCGTAACTCATCGCTTCAACGATAGGCAAGCCAAACCCTTCATACAATGATGGCATAGCCAAGAACAAGCAGTTTTTATATAACTGTGATAAACGTTCTTCATCAACATAGCCCAGCATTTTAACGTGCTGTTTGATGCCCAGCAATTCAATTTCAGCCGCGACATTTTCATCGCCCCACCCTTTCCCACCAGCAATATATAGCTTTGCTTGATTCTTTACACTCTCCGAGAGTTGTGAATAGGCTTTTAATAAACGTATCAAATTTTTACGTGGCTCAACTGTGCCGACAAACAGAAAAAAAGGCTCAGACTGTTCATTTGCTATTGTTTCGTTTGGTTTTCGACTAGAAGCAAGATGGACTACTGACACACTCTCTTCTGGGATTGAGAATTCGTTTTTAACCGATGTTGCCGTTGCAAATGAAGCTGCAATAATATGATCTGCATTGCGTACCGCATGAGGCATATAACATTTTTCTAGCAAACGAGTAGATGACTGCATAGATTCAGGCATCACCTTCCAAACAAGATCATGAATCGTGACAACACGTGCCACTTTTTTTGGAAGCCATCGGGGCAATCGATGCGCCGGACCCCAAAACACATCAATTTTTCCTTGCCTCGCCCATAATGGCAAATAGGTTTCAGCCCATAACTGTCTTAAGAGCTGATTGTTCCAATCTTTTTCTTTTTTAGAAACATTGCTCAGATCACTAATATCAGCACTGATTCTTCCAGGGCTATACAACTGCAAGGTAATTCCAGGTTGTTTATAGAGCGCTTTACACATCTCTAAACTATAGCGGCCAATGCCGGTGATAGAACGCGAAAGCAATCTTACATCAATTCCAATATTCATGATGACTCAAGCACTAACGGTGCTTGCTGTTTGTGACGTTTAACAGCAGTTCGCTTTTCCATACTCGATAACCCTTTTAATTTTCGAACTCTGGTTGCCTACTGCCTAGAACGTCGGAATAAACATCTTCAAACCGAACTATATCATCTTCACCCAGGTATTGACCATTTTGCACTTCAATCACAGACACGGGCTCTTTTGTTTTATTTGATAAGCGATGCTTCATTTCCTTCTCAACATAAGCAGACTGATTCGCGACGAGTGTTAACACTTTACCATCGATAAGGACTTCAGCTTGTCCACTGACCACAACCCAGTGTTCAGAACGGTGATGATGCAACTGCAACGACATCGATCCACCCGGCTTTATCATGAGATGCTTTACTTGATAACCTGGCCCAAAGGATAGCTTTTCATAATATCCCCACGGGCGATACACACGTTGATGCTCCGTTGCGACAGGGTCTTGTACCAACTTCATTTGCTCAACCACTTTTTTAACATCTTGCGAATACGCTTTATCGGCAACCAAGACCGCATCTTGGGTGTTAATAACGATCTGGTCTTGTAGCCCAATAGTCACAACCTTTTTTTCGACTGAGCTAATGAGACAGTTGGCCGTCTCACGAGCGATGACATTGCCTTGCAAGACATTACCATTAACATCCGAATCACCTATCTCAGACAGCGATGACCAACATCCTAAATCGCTCCACGCGAGATCCAGTGGAATCATAACGGCATTTTGGGTTTTTTCCATCACCTCATAATCAATAGAGGCAGATCGACACTCATTCAATGATCGATCCACTCGACAGAAATCACTTTGTTTTTTACCTAACTTAAAAGCCTCTAATGATTTGAGATAGATATCGTTAGAATGCAATGCTAATTCGTTTAAATAGGTTTCAGCTTTAAATAAAAACATACCGCTATTCCAATAGAAGTCACCGCTAGCCACATATGACTTGGCCACACTTAAAGAGGGTTTTTCAACAAAGCGTTTTACTTTATAACCTCCCTCACAAAGCGAATCGCCTTGCTCAATATAGCCATAACCTGTTTTGGGTGATGTTGGCACAACGCCAAAGGTAACGCACTTGCCTTGCGCTGAAAGTGGTGCTGCCTGATCAAGCATGTTTTTAAAACCAGCATGGTCTTCCAAATGGTGATCTGAAGGCATGACTAACAAGGTTGCTTCAGAATGAATATATTGTTGGGCATACGCCGCTGCCAATGCGATCGCTGGCGCGGTATTCCTAGCACACGGCTCTAGAATATAGTGTATTCGCCCTATGTCTAAGTGATCCAACTGATCCTTGCACAGAAAATAATGGTTTTCGTTTGTAATGACAATTAAGTCGTCACCTTCAGTGATATGTTTAGCTCTTGCGATGGTGTTTTGCAACAGTGATTGCTCATTAAACAAACTGCAGAACTGTTTAGGGAAACTTTCACGTGATACAGGCCATAATCGACTGCCTGTGCCACCGGCTAATATAACGGGAATAATCTTTGCTTCCATGCAATTTCCTTGTGTTTCTTTCATATCCATACTAAAAGCAGAAATCTCAACTTCTTTTTTATATCAGAAAAATGCTGATTACATCATCCTATTAAATTATACAACTCTGCCCAAGGTAAAGCATCCACTTGATCACTCAACTTAACCTTGCGTGGTGTACGACACACCACATAGCCGTGAGTGGCTTCATCATATTCATGAATAAAAGTGGCAAGATGTTTTGCATCTTTCAAGCTTGGCGAGTCAGTCCATTTCACTTCAATTGGGATCAACTCTCCTTCTTTTGATAAAACCCAATCCACTTCTGGCCCATCAGTATCACGCCAATAATATAATTGCATGTTTGCTTTATTAACTCGCACTGTCTTTAATAATTCTAACGCTACAAATTGTTCAAACAGTTTCCCCAGGGTTTCTTTTTTAGGAAGATTACCCTCTTCCGCCGCTACTTTCCTCACGCCTAAATCAAAAAATATATATTTTTGTGACCGCTGTAATTTTTTTCGAACGCTGGATTTTGTATACGGCTCTATGCGTTCAACAACTAAGCAATCATCCAATATTTGGTAGTATGACTTAATCGTTGAATGCGCTACTCCTATTTCCTGTGATAATTTTAGATAATTAACAGGATTACCCGACTCGCTAGCCGCAAGTGTTAAAAATTTAGCAAAGCTTGGCAAATCACGTATTAATGCTTCTGCTCGCACTTCTTCCAAGTAAATGCTCACATAAGCTCGTAATAACTCATCTTTATCTTCAGGTTTTTTCGTTAACGCCACTTCAGGTAAGGCACCGTATAAAAGCAAATCTTCCAGTGCATATTTTTTTATGTCAATTTCAGGATAACTCAGCGGATCCATAACATAAGGGATAACGCGACCAGGCAACAAATTAATGTGTTCATGCCGTTTCAATTTTCGTGCGGAAGAACCTGTAAGTACAAAAATTGCGATTTTCCTATCAACTAAATCTTGGGCAACATCCATAACAACCGGTAACTTTTGCACCTCATCAATAGCAACAATGACAGGACGCCCTTCCTGCTCAGCAAGTGCCTCTATTTCACCGATTAGTAAGCCTATATTTTTTTCATATCGTTGACGAACTGGTGGTTGAATTAAAGAAATAAACAAGTCAAAGGGCAAGCGGTTAATAACCGTTGTTTTGCCTGTCTGCCTTGGCCCCAACAAAAGTATGCTCTTCCCTTTTTTCAAGGTCGCGAGCAATAGCGGCTCTATGTAACGTGATACGTACTTCATATAATCATTATAGCCGAAAAATTAGCTCCAACCAACAATATTCGCCGAATTTTGAGTGCTTACAATCAAAATTCGGCGAATATTGAGTGTAGAAGGAAACCATCAGTGGCTTACAGTCGCAACTTGACTATCAATAAGTTACCACTAGAAATAGGCG
>DKOI01000058.1 GCA_002469885.1 Legionellales bacterium UBA7366
CTTATTTTGTAGGGTTATTCTGCCAGAGTTGGGTTTAATAAGGCCTGCGAGCGTGTGAAGTAACGTTGTTTTCCCCGTGCCGTTTCGACCGATGACCGCCCAGATTTCCCCAGGCTTTATGCCAATGTTCAAATCATTGCAAACGAGAGAGTTCCCAATGGATAGCTGTAATGCGTGGGTCTTTAACATTTTTCATTCCCACTTTGGGATAGCAAAATAAGAAAGACAGGTGCGCCAACGAGCGCGGTGATGATGCCAACGGGAATTTGTGCTGGCGCTAGCAATGAGCGACTCAACGTGTCGGCAAGCATTAGAAAACCGCCGCCTGCAAAAACGCAACCCGGCAAAAGAAAGTGATAATTGTTGAGGCCGATGAGGCGTAACGCGTGTGGAATAATGAGTCCCACAAAGCCAATAGGGCCGGCAAGTGTCACGGCTATTGCGGTTAATCCAGCGCTTAAAAAATAAAGTATAATGCGCATGGCTTTCGTGTTGATGCCAAGTGTTTGAGCTTTCACTTGGCCTAATACCATCACATTGAGCGCGCTTGCAATCATTAAGCTGATGATCAGTCCTCCAACTAATAAACCAAAGGAAAGGTAGGGGTGTGCGTTTTGACTTAAGTCTCCCATTAACCAAAAAAAGGTTTGTCGTAATTGAAGGTTATTACCGAAGTTTAATAAAAAACTCATCAGTGCGCTGCATAGACTTGCAAACATTACGCCGGTTAATAGGAGGTGGTATGACGAATGTTGTTTTTTTACGTTAAGTCCAAACACGATGCCGATGGCGAGCATGCTGCCTAGAAAGGCGCTGATGCTTAAGTGGCTCAATGACACTCCAAGCATCAGGGCTATCAAGTTAAGTAAAGCCGCGCCGCTTGAGACACCTAAGATGTAAGGGTCAGCCAGTGGGTTGCGCAAAAGAGCTTGTAAGAGTGCGCCCGCTAAGGCCAGTAAGCCGCCGCATGTGAAGGCGCCTAAGGTGCGGGGTAGTCTTAGCGTCATAAAGATTTCGTGTGGTAAGTTGTGGGTGTTGCTGAGCATGTCGCTTAATGGGATGCGGGTGCTGCCAATGCCGAGCGATAGCCCGAAAAGAATAAAAGCGCTCATAATCAGCAGAATCAGTTGGTAGGGTGGGCGGCGATTTGTTAACATAGATACAAGAATGGCTAATGTAAAAGCGTAGTATAGCAAAATGGTGAACAGAATAAAGCGGGTTAAAATATAAGCATGATTGATGAGAAAGGTTATCGTGCAGGCGTTGGTATTATTTTAGTTAACGCTAAGGGTCAGCTATTTTGGGCTAAACGTGTTCAGCAAAAAAGCTATCAGTTTCCCCAGGGTGGGATGGATGTTGGAGAGACGCCTGAAGATACGCTTTACCGTGAGCTCTATGAAGAGGTCGGCCTTAAAAAGGGCGACGTTAGACTCATTTCCTCTTCGAGACGGTGGCTTCGTTATCAACTTCCTAAGCATTTTATACGTCACGGCTCTTTGCCGTTGTGCATAGGCCAAAAACAAAAATGGTTTTTGCTCGAATTTATCGGTGATGAGAAAAATATCAATTTCAATGCAACGCAAACGCCTGAGTTCGATGATTGGTGTTGGGTTGATTTTTGGCACCCCATGAAAGAAGTCATACATTTCAAAAAACGTGTGTATCGTTTGGTCTTGAAAGAGTTTGAGTCGAAATTACCCAACGCAAAAAAATCACACGGCCGTGCGCGTGGTTATCTTGCTAGGCGTTCAAAACGCCAACCTTACTGATCAATCTACGCTAAATAATTGAGACTACAGTGAATATGTTAGGATAAAAAGGTGATATCCTTTATACTATAATAGATAGCTTTGTCTCCTGGGTCTGGTTAAAAAATGTTAAAAACGCTACAAAGAATTGTACAAGCCGTGAACTCTGCGCATGATTTTCAAGATGCCTTGAATATCATGGTGCAAAGTGTGCGCGTAGCGTTAGATACTCAAGCGTGCTCAATTTTTTTAACTGATCGTCGTTCGGGCAATTATGTGTTGATGGCGACAGAAGGTTTGAACGCCTCTGCTGTCGGCAAAGCCCGACTCGAATTTGGTCGCGGTGTTGTCGGCTTGGTGGGTGAGCGAGAAGAGCCAGTTAACTTGGCAGATGCTTCAGAACATGAGCGTTTTGTGCGCATGGAAAATATCAATGAAGATTTTTATAAAGCATTTTTAGGTGTTCCCATTATTCATCAACGCCAAGTTTTAGGTGTGCTGTTTGTGCAGCAAGTAGAGTCGCGTCGTTATGATGAATCCGAAGAAGCTTTTTTAGTCACTCTATCAGCTCAGCTTGCGACAGTTATTGCGCATGCTGAAGCAACCGGTGAGCTTTCTCGCTTGTACGAGCCTGATAAGCGCTTTGATGGCAGTATATTGGCCGGGCTGCCTTGCGCGCGTGGTGTGGGCATTGGCCAGGCTGTGATTGTTTATCCATTAGCTGATTTAGATGCGGTGCCAAACCGATTGGTTGACGACACCGATGGTGAGATTGCGGCGTTTAATGTTGCGCTTGCTTCGGTACGTGAAGAATTCAACTTGTTGAGTAAGCGCTTGGCGCCTAGTTTACCGGCAAAAGAGTTAGAGTTGTTCGACGCTTATCTGCGAATGCTCGATCCTGAAAGTCTAGGTCAAGATGTCATTGCTGAAATTGAATCAGGTAACTGGGCGCAAGGCGCGTTGCGTCGCACGATCAAACGTTATATGCGTGAATTCGAATCAATGGATAATGAATACATGCGAGAACGTGCCGATGACGTGCAAGACGTGGGGCGACGTATTCTATCCCACTTGCAAAGTTCGCGTCCTAGCGTGACCGATTATCCTGAAAAAGTTATTTTAGTCGGTGAGGAAATCTCTGCGGCAAATTTAGCCGAGGTGCCTGAAGGCAAGTTGGCAGGCATTGTTGCTGTTAAAGGGTCTCGCAGTTCGCATGTCGTCATTCTGGCGCGCGCTTTAGGCGTGCCTGCGGTCATGGGAGTGGAAGAGCTTTCCGTTGGTGAGCTAGAAGCGAAAGAGTTAATTGTTGATGGGTATTATGGCCAGGTCTATGTCGAGCCCTCCATGACCTTGCGTAAAGAATTCCAGCGCCTCTCAGATGAAGAAAAAGCGTTAGATAAAGATTTAGAAAGTCTGCATGATTTGCCTGCTGAAACACAAGATGGCCACCGTATCACAATGTATGTGAATACTGGCTTGGCATCTGATGTGGGTTTGTCTTTAAGTGCGGGTGCTGAAGGTGTGGGGCTTTACCGCACTGAGGTGCCGTTCTTAGTCCGTGATCGTTTCCCTTCAGGTGAAGAACAGCGCGCGCTTTATCGTCAACTGCTAGGTGCATTTGCACCGCGGCCTGTGACGATGCGTACTTTAGATGTGGGCGGTGACAAACCATTGCCTTATTTCCCTGTGGTTGAAGAAAATCCCTTTTTAGGTTGGCGTGGTATTCGTATTTCGCTTGATCACCCTGATATCTTTCTCGTGCAAGTGCGTTCGATGATGCGAGCGAATGAAGGTTTTGGCAATATGGAAATTATGTTGCCAATGGTAACCGATGTTGCTGAAGTAGATGAGGCTATGCGTTTATTGCGCAAAGCGCACAATGAGGTCGTTGAGGATGGCTGTGATGTACCATTCCCAAAAGTGGGTGTGATGATTGAAGTGCCATCAGCGGTGTTCCAAGCAAGAGCGCTCGCTAAGCGAGTTGATTTCTTGTCTGTGGGTAGCAACGATTTAACACAATACATTTTGGCGGTTGACCGAAATAACTCGCACGTCGCCAGCATGTTTGATTCTTTACACCCCGCAGTATTATCAGCATTGCAGGCCGTCGTTGATGCGGGGCATGCTGAAGGCAAAGTGGTGAGTTTATGTGGCGAGATGGCGAGTGATCCTGTTGCTGTTGTCTTATTGTTAGCGATGGGGTTTGATTGTTTAAGCATGAATGCGACAAGCTTACCTCGCATGAAATGGGTGATTAGACAGTTTTCATTAGAGGATGCTAAAGCATTGTTAGCTGAAGTTATGACAATGGAAAGTGTCTCTATGATACGAAGTCGTGTCGAACTTGCGATTGATAAAGCAGGTTTGGGTGGTTTAATTCGAGCGGGGCGTTAATGTTAATCGATTATTTCTTATATTTTGTTATGGGTGGCTTCGCAGGTTTATTCGCAGGTATGTTGGGCTTAGGGGGTGGCATACTCATCGTGCCTGGCTTGGTGATATTGTTTGCTCACTTGCATATTGCACCTGAGTTTATCATGCATATGGCAGCAGGCACGTCGTTGTCTATTATGGTGATGACTTCATCCATGGCCGCGTTTTCACATTATCGATTAGGCACAGTTCGTCTCGACATTGTGCGGGGCATGTTGCCGGGCATCTTGCTCGGTGTAGTGGCAGGCGCTGTTGTTGCCTATTTTATGGATTCCAGCGCTTTAATGCTGCTCTTAGCTATTTTCTTATTGATTGTCTCTATTGTCATGTTTAAAAATAGTTTTAACGGCAAGGTCGTTGCGCGAAATATGCCGAGCAATATCTTGATGAATAGTGTTTCCTGGGTGATCGGTTTGTTCTCCGGTATGCTGGGCATAGGGTCAGGTTCCCTCACCATTCCTTTTTTGTCACGCTTTGGTGTTCCAATGAATCAAAGTGCTAGTGTGTCTGCAAGCTGCACGTTCTTTGTCGCGTTGGTTGGTTCAGCGAGTTTTATTCTAACAGGGTGGGGTAATGCAAGTGGACTTGCTTATTCAACTGGCTATGTTTATTGGCCGGCCTTTATCATGGTGTCTATTGCCAGTATGGTATTTGCTCCTTTAGGTGCTGTGTTATCAAAGCGTATGCCTGGTGCGATCCTAAAACGTATCTTTTCCCTGTTTTTGTTCTTTGTCGTAATAAAAATGCTAGTGTAAGGTTGCTTTATGTTGATTCATCCCGATATTGATCCCGTTGCGTTCCAGCTAGGGCCGCTGAGTGTCCATTGGTATGGGTTAATGTATCTGATTGGTTTTCTTTGTGCCTGGGGTATTCTGCGTTTTCGAGAGCAATATGTTTCACAGAGTTGGAGTTCCGATAACGTCGCCGACGTATTGTTTTACAGTGCCGTGGGCGTGATTGCAGGTGGGCGACTGGGCTATGTTTTATTTTATGGTCTCAGTGGTTATTTAGCCGATCCGCTCAGCATCTTTAAGTTGTGGGATGGCGGTATGTCGTTTCATGGCGGATTGTTGGGTGTCTTGTTTGCGTTATGGGTTTTTAGTTTACGTTTTAAGAAAAACTATTTTGATGTGACAGATTTTATAGCGCCGGCTGTTCCCTTAGGATTAGCGGCAGGCAGGTTAGGCAATTTCATCAATTCAGAATTATGGGGGCGTGTAACCGATGTGCCTTGGGGTATGGTTTATCCCAATGTCGATCGATTGCCAAGACATCCATCAGAGGTCTACGAATTTTTATTAGAAGGCATTTGTTTGTTTTTAATCGTGTGGTTTTTCTCACGAAAGCCGAAGCCGCGCATGGCTGTTTCAGGTTGTTTTTTAGTGTTTTATGGTGTGTTCCGCGTTTTGGCTGAATGTTTCCGAGAGCCTGATATGCAGCTAGGTTTTATCGCAGGAGACTGGTTGACGATGGGCCAGTTGTTGAGTGTGCCTATGATAGTGTTAGGTGCAATTTTATTGATTTTAGCGTATCGCAAGAGAGGGTGAGTCTTGAAAACATATCTTAATTTTTTACAGTCAATTTTAGACAATGGCGCAATCAAAGGTGATCGCACAGGTACGGGCACAACCAGCGTGTTTGGCGCACAAATGCGTTTTGATTTAAACGCAGGATTTCCGCTCGTGACGACAAAGAAAATCCATTTAAAAAGCATAGTGCATGAGCTTATTTGGTTTCTGAAAGGCGATACTAATGTTAAATATTTAAAAGAAAATGGCGTGCGCATTTGGAATGAATGGGCAGATGAAAGCGGCGATTTAGGCCCTGTGTATGGTAAACAATGGCGCCGTTGGGAAACACCTGAGGGCGGGGTGATTGATCAAATTTCAGAGGTGATCGAGCAGATTAAAACAAATCCGAACTCAAGGCGTTTGATTGTGAATGCCTGGAATGTCGGTGAGATTGACAAGATGGCGTTGCCACCGTGTCATTTGTTATTTCAGTTTTATGTGGCGGACGGTAAGTTATCATGCCAGTTGTATCAGCGCTCTGCCGATGCGTTTTTAGGTGTGCCGTTTAATAT
>DKOI01000004.1 GCA_002469885.1 Legionellales bacterium UBA7366
CAACACGCAACCCCGTCACAGAACCCAAGTACAAGACATGCAACGCCTCGCCTATAGACACCGAGGCAAAAATAAAACGCACTAAAATATAAAGCGCCAACACAACCGCACCGGCCAAGGAAGCATTTAATATAAACGCAAACCACATGTGCACTCGGGGATGCATCACCTCGCCCATATGCCGTGTTTTTGTGCGTAAGAACCAAGGAAAATTCACAAAAAAATCAAACCCATTCTGGATGGTGTCACCCACTTTACGCAGCAAACGTACGCGCTGAAAAAGCGTCAACACCCATGAAGAAGGAAACTGCTCGGAAGCCGTCATTTCAAACTTGAACTTTTCTGACCATACCACTAACGGTCTAAACAACATTTGGTCATAAACAAAGATCACAATTAACATGGTGATAATGGCATTATAAACAGCCGTACGATTTGACTCCATGATCGCCAGTGCAATATAAGAGCCGATGCCTGGCAACATAATGGTTTGATTGGACACCGTGATCGCTTCTGATGCCACCACGAAAAACCAGCTCGCCGACATAGACAACATCATGTTCCACAACAAGCCCGGCATTGAAAAAGGGACTTCAATCCGCCAGAAACGCTGCCATGCGGATAATTGGCACATGTCAGATGCTTCAACCAAATCACCTGGCACTGATCGTACTGTTTGATAAAATCCCAATGCCATATTCCACGCTTGTGAGGTAAAAATGGCGAAGACTGCTGCGCACTCAGGCCCCAACAGACTCCCTGGGAACAATGCAATAAACCCAACAACCGTCACAGACAAAAACCCCAACACAGGCACTGACTGCAAAATGTCAATCATAGGCACAATAAAGCGTTCTGCCATTTTACTCTTCGCGGCCCAAGTGCCGAAGGTGAATGTGAAGATAAGCGAACAGGTGAGCCCGATAAACATACGCAAAGTTGTGTGCAACGCATACGCAGGCAAATAAGAGGAATCTAAGTGTATCTTGATGATCTGGCCCACTTGATAGGGGCGCGTCATTTGATGACCTGCCCAAGCAAAGAGGACAATCAATCCTAAGACGAAAAATAATGCAACACCATCCCATGCATTTGGATAAACTTTGTGTTGTTTGACAAAAACCGCTTGCCTCATGGAACTTCCTCCTTATCAATAACATGTTAACCGTAACTAGAACTCAAAATCCAGGAAATGAATCTAGCGGTAACTGGGAGGCTGTAAGACTTGGGATAACATGATTGATCTCCGGTTTTGTTCTGCTTTACAAGGGAGACACCTGTGAAAGCGGTTTAATTTGAATGCAAATATTAGGGGAGCCCCCTAAAGAAGTCAAGGCACTTCTGAGGCAATTCAGCAATGGCCTGTTTACAAATACGATCAAATTTGAATATATACTTCATAAGATACAGGGAAGTATAGAGAAAATTATGAAAAACACCCCCTCCAAACACCAAAACCCTATGCGCTTCACCGCACTCGTTCTCCTTATTTGCCTCACCCTCGCCTCAATAGGCACTTTCCTTTTCCTTAAGTCCCATGTCAATAACCAAGCATTAGCCGTGGTTAACCTCCAAGCAAGGCATATCAAATCCCAAATTCAATCTAGCGTAGAGCCTGAAGCTGAAGCACTCACACGACTCGCCATACTCTGGGAGACTAACGAAAGCATTAACAACGCTGTTTTTGCTGAACACGCTAAGGTTTATTTGCAGCATCAGGAAAATATTCAAGCCATTTCATTCATCGACGTCAGTAATACCGTGCAATGGGTCATCCCAGAGATCCTCAAAGCACGATTGGAAGGCGTACAAGAAATCATTGGACAGACACACAGTCTTAATACTCAAGCGCACTCATCTCAGAACCCATTCCTCTGAATAATAACGATGTCGTTATCGAACTGTGTGCGCCTATCTACGTCGATGGGAACTTCCAAGGCTGTGTTTCAGGGTTGATGGATTTTTCAGCTGCATTGAAGAATTTTGGGCAAAACGGACCACTACAACACTACGGAATCGAGATTTTAAACAAGAACCTGCCTATCTACCAACAAAATATAGCATCAAAAACAGATTATACTCAGTGGGTTCAAGACTCAACGATACAACATGGATCTGATCAATGGCAATTACGCGTTTGGCCAACGAAAGCCTCATTGGATGAATCCCATATATAATACAACATTCCTTACTTAGCATTGCTCATGTGACTGTTCATTAGCCTGCTCATCTCTGCAATGCTTTATCTTTTTGGCGCTGTCAAACGGCAAAACAAAGAAATAGCTTCTAAAGGTTCAGCGCTGCGCTTGATCCATGAGATTAGCGCAATTATCAGACAAGACACTTCATTTAATGAGATGCTTGAAAAAAGCATCAACTGTATTTGCTTGGAAACTGGCTGGCCTGTAGGACACGCCTACCTGCCATCAACAGAAAACGCTGATGAGTTGGTTGCGTCAAATATATGGCACCAAGCTAACAACTTAAACTTAACTGAATTTAAAAAAATCACATCTAAGACTATATTTCAAAAAGGCGTTGGCTTGCCTGGCAGAATTTGGGAAACTCAACAACCTGTCTGGATATCTGACGTCTCAAAAGATGATAACTTCCAACGAGCACAACAGTGCAAGATATTACAACTACACAGCGCTACTGGGTTTGCAATATTTATTGACGATCAAATACTCGCTGTAATGGAATTTTTCACCAATAAAAAACTAAAGAAAGATAGCAAGTTACTGCAAACATTTTCAACCCTAAGCACTCAACTCGAACAAGCTTGGAAGAAAAACCTCATTAAGCAGAAAATTGAAAAGAGTGAAGAACAAAATCGCATGCTCTTGCAATCTGCAGGTGAGGTTATCTTTGGAATTGATCCAGAAGGAAAAGCGACCTTCGTAAATCCTGCAGCAACACAAATGCTCGGCTATACCGAAGAAAGGCTAATCCGACAACCAATTCACCCACTCATCCATCACAGCCACTCAGATGGAAGGCCTTACCCGGAAGAAGATTGCCCGATATACTCAAAAGCCCATGAGGGAAAAACTCATGAAACTGTCAATGAAGTGCTATAGCGCAAAGATGGAACGATTTTTCCAACACGCTACACCAGCACCCCGATTCGCGACAATGATAAATTGATCGGAGCAGTGATTACATTCAGTGATACCACGCGCGAAGTTGAGGAAAATAATAAACTAAAAGGCATGGCGCAAAATGATTACTTAACCAACCTTTACAATAGATTTCACTTTGATCAGGCTCTTGCTGAAAAAATTTCTCACGCCGAAAGAACAGGATCTAGTTTTTCTGTTCTCTATCTTGACCTAGATGGTTTCAAAGCTTGCAATGACACCTTTGGGCATAAAGCAGGAGACATGGTATTAATCCAAGTTGCTGAACGATTAAGAACCCTAATTCGCGGGCATGACATAATTGCTCGTATCGGTGGCGATGAGTTCGCAATCATTTTACTAGAAATAAAGAATGAAAGTGACATTCGAGCAACAGCATCACGAATTACAAAAATCTTAGGCGAAGATTACAGTTGCTTAGGAAACGTGATGAAGATAGGCGTCAGCATCGGTGTTGCATCATACCCAGAAGATGCGACCAGCCCATCTGAATTAACAGGATTCGCAGACAAAGCATTATATGCTGCTAAAGACTCTGGCAAAAATCAATATAAACTCTACAATGAATTATGATTATACCGCTGATGATCCCGTAAAAATTTTTGGCGTAATAGCCCACCTGGATCGTCTGGAATTTGATGCAACCATTGTTGAGTCGCCTTCTTCCCTGAATCCTCTTGCATTTGCGATGCCTCATTGAATTGCTCTTCCGCTTTTTTTTCATCTGGTGCGGCTTGCTGCTGTTGGTCGCTAGCCGATGGCTCTTCCACTTGCTGAGGCTCTTTGCTTTCATTGCCAGACTGGGATTCCTGACTATCCTCGGCTTGATCTGAAGATTGCTCGCTTTCGTCTGAATCGTCACTCTGCGATTGATCCTTTTTATCTTCACCCGATTCATCAGATGCTGACTGATCTTGATTTTTTTGTTCTTCGTCAGAGGACTGATCTTTTGATTGGTCTTGATCACTTTCATCTTGGTTTTGTTGTTTTTTCTGCTCTTGTTCTTCCAAAAGTTTTTCTATAATTTCCTTGTTCTCTTTGGCTTCAATGAAATCCGGCTGCATTTCAAGCGCCTTATCATAATAAGCAATCGCTTGAGGATATTGTTTCAGGTAGGCTGATGCATTACCGGCATTATACGCACCCGCTGAAGAACTCGATTCATCAAAGTGCGTCAAGGACTGCTGATAATTCCCTTGCCTATATTGCGCAACAGCGCGCCAATCTGGATTATCAAAAAGCGCTTCGGCTTTTTGTGGCTCTCCGTCATTAAGCGCACGCAATCCTTGCTGATTTTTCGTCTCCCAAAAATCATCCCAAACATTTGATAACACGGGTTGCACCAAACACAGAAGTGCCACTGAGACTATAAGCTGACATCTTTTCATTACACACTCTCCTTACGGCGACTAAACGGTAAGATCAACAGTCCGACAAGCAACGCAAACCAATACCCCGCATCTATCCATTGCGAAACAGTTTCGGTTGTCGCCGCGGCTGGTCCTTGCGTTGAAAACCAAGATTGCAATTGTTTGATGTCACTGTCATCGAGCGTAAACCGAACCGCTTTGCCTCCCCCCACTCTAGCCAACGCATTCAAAGCGCTCATGGATAAACTGGTCAACCGTATGCTTCCCTGCTCATCAGACACAAATCCCGATGCCGAAGGAATAGGCGCAGGCTTATTAGTTCCCACACCCAACACATCTAAGCGATAACCATCAGCTCGAAGTTTCGCGGCGGCTTTTCTCGCTTTGGCACCAGGGACTGAGTCAGTAATTAAAATGACGTCACCGCTAGTCATTCCAGACAATAACGCACCCGCTTTATCAAGGGCTGCCCCTATATCATGTCCTGTCACCGGCATTAATACCGTTTCTAAAACAGGAATCATCGCTGCAATTGTTTTCGTGTCTTTTGTCAAGGGGGACACAACGTAAGGCTCACCAGAAAAAACAATTAAGGCCGTCTGCCCTGAGGATTTTTGCTTGAGTAAATCAGCCACTTTATATTTTGCACGGGTCAATCGTGATGGCTTAATATCCTTAGCATCCATGCTTTCAGATAAATCCAAAACGATAACTCGCGATTGCAACCCTTGGTAAACCGTTTGCTCTTCTTCTGCGAAAGTTGGCCCCATCATTCCAACAACCATTAAACACCAGATTAGTGCTAATAAATATAATGCAATGTTTGACTTACGTTTTCCTGAGGCTAAAAAATGTGGTAGCAAGTGAGGATCACACACATTTTTCCAAGCGCCTCCTGCCATTGATTGCTTGTAAACACGAAAAAAAACAATCGCTGCAGGCAACATTGTCAGAACCCACCAAGGCCGAATGAAATGCATTATAAAATCCTCCCGCGCACGACACACCCCAACAACAAACTCAGCAGCAATGCCGCGCCCAATGGCCAAGGGTATAATGGAAAGATCGGTTGAAACACATCACTTTCTCCAGCCAAAGGTTCCAACTGATTAATGGCTTCATACACTTTTTGCAAACCCGATTGATCTCTCGCACGAAAGTAGAGCCCATCAGTTACACTCGCAATTTCTTTCAATGTTCTTTCATCAAGATCTCGAGAAGGATTGATACGCTGTGGTCCGAACAAGGTATTCACTGTAGCGCTGTCTGCACCAATACCGACCGTATAAATTTTTATTTTTTCTTGTCCTGCAAGTTTCGCGGCCTCAACAGGCGATACGCTCCCAGAATTACTCGCGCCATCTGTCAACAGAATGAGCACACGATCTTCTTCGGGCTCTTCAAGTAAACGCTTGATTGAAATACCGATACTGTCGCCAATCGCGGTTTGTGGGCCCGCCAATCCAATCGAGGCATCGTCCAACATGGCTACGACTGTTTTTCTATCAAAGGTTAATGGCGTTTGTAAATAAGCGCGCGTACCAAACAAGACAAGGCCGATACGATCACCCACTCGCTCACTCACAAATTCGCTCGCTACATCACGTACCACATCGAGTCGCGTGCGGTTGCGACCATCTTGATTAAGATCAGCCGCCCCCATGCTGCCTGAAATATCAATCGCCATCATAATATCGCGACCATTGCGTTCAATCGCAACCGGCTGACCTAGCCATTCAGGTCGCGCCATCGCGAGCACCAAGCACAACCAGACAATCGTCATTAGAATACTTTCCCTTTGAAACGATTGTTTGCCTTTTTTTTCTGAACGCGATGCGACTAAGCGATGATAAAAAGGAACAATCAACACGCCCTCAGCGGTGTCTTTTTTTTCAGGTAATGCATAGCGTATAATCCACGGCAGTGGTAATAACGTAAATAACCAAACCCATGCAAAATGAAACATTATGAAAACTCCTGAACAGCAATCCACTGTGTCACTATCTCAACTAACGCTTCGTCTGTTTTTTCAGGTCGCGCCTGATACGGTGCTGTCATTAACACACGGCCCTGACCTTGTGTAAACGCTGTAGTCTTGCCTGTCTTATCGAGAAAAGCCAACCATGCCTCTCCCTGCAATCCGGCAACATTTTCTTTTGGATATTGAAATAACGCAACTCGCCGCAATAGCGTGGAGACACCTGCGTAGTCTGCATTGTCTAATAAAGTGAGCACTTCACGCTTTAAATGGCGCTTCTTAGGGCGCGAAAAAAACCAACTGCCAAACACAAGCAATAGGACAATAAGGGCTATGAGCAAATACCAGCCAACCGCTAAAGGCCACCAACCCATTGCCGCTGGCATTTGGATATCATGTAACTGACTCAATGGATCCATCCTAACCTCATCATACGCTTTCACTACGTTCTCAATAAATATACCTGTTTCAATTAACGCTTTCTAGTGATAGAATGCGCAACAATATGACAATCAGCTTACCCACACCTAACACTGCACTTCAAGCACACAGCTTGGCTACAACTGCTCAAATTCGTGCTGAAATTGCATCGCATGGCAGAATCAATTTCGCCACGTTTATGCAACTTGCATTGTATGCGCCGACCCACGGATATTACACCAGCGGTCTGCAAAAATTTGGTGAACACGGCGATTTTATCACCGCACCTGACATCTCCACGCTCTTTTCCAAGTCACTGGCGTGTCATGTGGCAAAGACATTGAAAGACTGCCGCAATCCTACGATCCTAGAGTTTGGCCCAGGCCGGGGAAAGATGGCTGCTGACATTTTGTTACAACTAGACACCTTAAACCAATTACCCGATACCTATTATTGCTTAGAGCTCAGCCCAGATCTTCGATCACGCCAACAAGCGACTCTTCAAGAACACTGTCCACACCTAGCCTCTCGAGTGACGTGGCTAGATCAACTCCCTGACACCCCCTTTGAAGGCGTAATTTTAGCCAATGAAGTGTTAGACGCAATGCCAGTGCATCTTTTCGAGCTGGGGCCAGACGGTGCCAAGGAACGCTGCATCCATTGGAAAAATGAACAATTTGCCTGGCAAACAGCTGACATGCCAGCAAACATCGCACCGCATGTTGAAGCGCTCATCGCACAGCACGGCCTCACTGCGCCCTATCAATCTGAAATCAATCTCTTGATAGCACCGTGGTTACAAAGTGCAAACGACTGTCTATCAAAAGGCAGCATCACGCTTATCGACTATGGCTTTTTAAGCAAAGCCTATTATTTACCTGAGCGTAACACCGGTACGTTAATGTGCCATTATCAACACCGCAATCACCCTAACCCTTTTTTCTTACCGGGTGGACAAGACATTACTGCGCACGTCGACTTTAGTTGCGTGATTGATGCTGCTCAACAAATAGGTTTGAGAGTCGCCTCTTTTGAAACACAAGCTGACTTTCTCCTGCGATCAGGTATCACTGAAATCTTTGAGGCACAGCGCTCGGACGACCCCAAAGCACAAATCCAGCTAAGCCGAGAGCTACAAACGCTCCTCTTTCCACATGAAATGGGCGAAATATTTAAGGTGGTTAATCTCACAAAGGATGGACTGTGATATTCCGAATGGTAATATGGTATAATGTCCTAGGAACTCTAAGCTATTGAAAGGTAACAGAAAATTTTAAAGTTTATTAAGCGTATGGGGAAAAAGCCGAAGGGCAGCACAGCTAAAATTAGCTCACCCTCCAGCAAAAACATCGTCTCACGCGCAGATCACACAATCTCACGCAAGAAAATCCCTGACAATGTCTTAAAAATCTTGCACAGGCTAAACAAAGCTGGCTTTGAAGCTTATTTAGTGGGCGGATGCGTGCGCGATCTATTATTAGGGCATAACCCTAAAGATTTTGATATCGCAACGGATGCATTACCTGAAGAAGTGAGAAAACTGTTTAGAAACTGTCGCCTAATTGGCAAACGTTTCCGCTTAGCTCACATTTTCTTTAAACAAGAAATCATGGAAGTTGCAACCTTTCGTGGTGATCACGACGAAAGCACCAAGGGCGGCATGATCATGCGCGACAATGTGTATGGCAATATGGAAGAAGACGCATTTCGCCGTGACTTCACCATTAACGCGCTCTATTACACAACGAAAGACTTTTCCGTCGCCGATTACACCGATGGCATGGCTGACTTAGAAAAAGGATTAGTGCGATTAATTGGTGATCCAGAAACACGCTTTAAAGAGGATCCTGTTCGCATCTTGCGTGCTATTCGCTTTATCAGCAAACTCAATTTTGAAATGCATAAAGACACCGCTAAGCCAATCGATAAGCTCAGCGAATCTTTAGCGCTCGTCCCATCTGCACGGCTCTTTCACGAAGCATTAAAAATCTTTCATGGCGGCTATGCCCTGCCTTGCTTTAAAAACTTGATTAAGCACAATCTGCTATCGCACTTGCTGCCCGACGTCGATAGGCAAATTAAAGAAAATCATCCTCACACCTTAACCTTTATTGAAAAAGCCCTACACAATACAGACGATAGAATAGCGAATCATAAAACCGCTTCTCCAGCGTTTCTATTCGCAATGTTATTATGGTACCCCACCATGCAACATCTTGACGAAACTGACCCTGAATTTCCTCACCAAATTGCATTTGATGAAGCGATGCAAGCCTCACTGAGAAAACAAACGCAACTGTTATGCATTCCTAAACGTTTAGCTCACTCAATCAAAGACATTTGGCGCTTACAGCCGATGCTTGAGAATACGCCACGTCATCATATCGACCGCATCTACCATCACCCGCGCTTTCGTGCAGCCTATGATTTAATGCTTTTAAGAAACGAAGCCGGTGAAGATTTAGACGCA
>DKOI01000121.1 GCA_002469885.1 Legionellales bacterium UBA7366
CCAGCTGAGCTACGGGCGCGTAAATTGTTTGTTCATTCTACATAAGTAGAACCAAGCAACCGTCCATGGTGCATCTGTCCGGCCCGGCATCCCTGCCGGTCGTTTGGCAAGCTGCGATGCTTCGCATCGGTCTTGCCGCACCCAGCTGAGCTACGGGCGCGTAAATTGTTTGTTCATTCTACATAAGTAGAACCAAGCAACCGTCCATGGTGCATCTGTCCGGCCCGGCATCCCTGCCGGTCGTTTGGCAAGCTGCGATGCTTCGCATCGGTCTTGCCGCACCCAGCTGAGCTACGGGCGCGTTAATCTTGCAATTCACTCTGCTTAGGGCAAACCAAGCAATGAGGCATTTGTGTTGACTGTTCTATGCAAGTAGAATCCAATCAAAATCCCCTCTCCCACTTGTGGGAGAGGGCTAGGGTGAGGGTAAGATCAATCCTCACTCACGGTGGCAGAGAACTCCAGTTCAAAGCCAGGATGACGCTGTCATCTTCTTAATCCCATTAAGAACTGCCGCCATCATACCGATATCCCTTAATTTCGTCCATATTTAATCAAACAAGGAGACAATTATGTCATTTTCTGTACTGTATAGTCGTGCCTGTGTGGGTATTCATGCACCCCTCGTTACCGTTGAAGTCCACATCACGGGAGGCCTTCCCCGCGTCAATATCGTGGGCTTGCCAGAAACCGTCGTCAAGGAAAGTAAAGACCGCGTCAAAAGCGCGATCCAAATGAGTGGGTTCGAGTTCCCAATGCGACGAGTCACAATCAATCTAGCACCCGCTGACCTTCCCAAAGAAGGAGGGCGTTTTGATTTACCCATTGCCCTGGGCATCTTAATCGCCTCCAGGCAATTGCCAATACAAACAATTAATGACTATGAGTTTGCAGGCGAACTCGCTCTTTCAGGAGAACTCCGCCCGATCCGCGGAAGCTTGTCACTTGCATTAAGTGTCAAAAAATCCAATCGAACCTTAATTCTACCCAAAGCCAATGTGAAAGAAGCCTGCTTTGCAGAAGGAGCAAGTGTCATGGGAGCTAATCATCTGCTCGATGTTTGTCAACATCTACGAGGTCAAGAACTACTCCCGCTTGAAAAAACTCACCATACATTCCAACGCCCAAACTACAACGACATCTCAGATGTCAAAGGCCAACACCAAGCCCGCCGGGTTTTAGAAATTGCCGCAAGCGCCGGTCACAGTGTTCTATTCGTCGGACCCCCAGGCAGTGGAAAAACGCTACTCGCCAATCGCTTACTCAGCATTCTTCCTCACCTAACACAAGATGAAGCATCTGACTCGGCAGCTGTCCAATCAATAAGTCACCAAGGATTTAATCCCGATGATTGGCAAAAACGTCCGTTTAGATCACCCCACCACAGTGCTTCTTCTGTTGCACTGGTTGGCGGCAGTAATCCACCTAAGCCTGGAGAAATATCACTTGCGCATAATGGAATATTATTTCTTGACGAACTCCCAGAGTTTCAATCAAAAGTATTAGAAGCATTACGTGAACCCTTAGAGTCAGGCGAAATTGTCATATCACGCGCAGCCAGACAAGCAACATACCCAGCACGTTTTCAATTTATGGCTGCAATGAATCCCTGCCCGTGCGGATATTTAGGTGACGGTCTTGGTTTATGTCATTGCACACCCGATCAGATTCAGCGTTACCAAAAAAAACTATCCGGACCGCTATTGGATAGGATTGATATGCATATCACTGTGGGTCGAATGAAAGTAAAAACGCTAATAGAAGAAAATACGGATGTTATTGAAGACAGTGAAACAGTGCGCACACGCGTTGTTGCTGCAAGAAAAATACAATGGGAGCGTCAAGGAAAACTAAACAATCAGCTCATACAGTCTGATATAGCCTTGTATTGCGCCGTTGATAAAAAAACACAGCAATCGATTGAAGAGATATTGGAGCGATTAAATATCTCCGCAAGAGCCTATCATCGATTATTAAAAGTGTCGCGAACGATTGCTGATATGCAAGAAGCGAAAAACATTTCTAAAAAACATATTTTTGAAGCAGTCAATTACCGGCGAGTGTTTTTTCAGTCGACGGCTTAAGACCGTAACGATAAATGATCAACAATATAATTGAAATACCAGCATAACATAACGACAGCGGCATTGAGTCGTGCGTTTGGAGCAAGGTTGCACCAGCAGAGATTAATGCAGCACAGGCGAACAAGCATGCCCCCATCGTGGCGCTTGCATATCCTGACATGTCAGGGAAGAGGCGCATACAAAGACCATACCCATTAGGAAAGATTAATCCGCTTGCAACAATCAGGAAAAAGGTGGGTACAAATATTGTAGGAAGGTTAAGCGTTGTTAGACTATCGAAGATCACCATTGAAGTACTTACAAGAACAACAGAGAGTATTCCAGCGCCTATTTTTTTAATGGGATCCGATTTAATAAAAATACGGTTAGTAATGTTTCCAATAAACCAAGCAAGGCCTAATAACAGCGCGAGATTACCATAAAATAGTGGGGAGTAATTCAATTCAACTTGAATCAAGAATGAACCAACAATATAAAAGATGGTCACGATGGCGTAAGCGATAGAAATGATTAAGAAAGCGCATATGAATGTTTTGTGCTTGATAATCGTTTTATAGTTTTGAAAAGCGGCTTTAAAGTTGAAGGCTGTTTTTTTGGTAATAGTTTCTGGCATGAGAGAGGAGAAAATCAGTACGAAGGTCGTGTAAATCGCCAGGCAATAGAAATTGGCATGCCAACCAAAATGGGTTTGCAAAAAACCACCGACTGCTGGCGACACTATGGGCCCAATAGCCCACGCGATCGTGCTGTAATTCATCATTTTATAATATTCAGTGCCACTGAATATATCAGGAAAAATCGTTCTTGCCGTTGTTGCCGTTAAGGATATGGCAATGCCTTGAAAGAATCGCATCCAGAGGAAAAAATGTATGCTTTCGGCATGCGCTGCGAAATAAGAAGCTATGATGAATAGAACACAGCCCGCAATGAGATTGATCTTACGTCCAAAATGTTCAGAAAGCGGCCCTGCTATGAGTTGGAAAAAACCAAGTGTGAGCATAAAGATAGAAACGCTTAGTTGAGTAAGGGGGACACTCGTATCAAGATATTCTTTGATGGCTGGCAATGAGGGTACGTAAATATCAGTAGCCATGCCAGAGAGGGGGATAATTGTGAAAACAGTTAGGCAAGTTAAGTATTTGTTTAATCTTGTCATCATGGGCAGCCTTGAGTGAAAAGCGTGATTACGCTATGATAACGCGCTACTTACTCGAGAACAACCTACATTAAGGATTCAGAATGACACACCCTATCATCATTATCGGCAGTGGCTTGGCAGGTTACAATGTGGCTAAGGAGTTTCGCAAGTTAGATACACAAACACCCTTAGTAATTCTCACCTCAGATGATGGCGCGTATTATTCTAAGCCTATGTTGTCATCGGCTTTTACAACTGGAAAAACGCCAGATACTTTACCTCTTGGTGATGCTGAGAAAATGAAAGCGCAATTAGACGCTGAAATTATAACCTTTATAAAGGTAGAAAAAATTGACACGGCAAATAAACAAATTATCACGGATAAGAAACCCTTCGATTACAGTCAGTGCGTGCTTGCTTGCGGCGCTAATATTATTCCAGCGCCATTAAGCGGTAGCGGCGCCGACGACGTATTTCATGTTAATAACCTAATGGACTATCGACAGTTTAGAAAGTCAGTTGCTGAAATGAAAACGGTTGCCTTGTTGGGCGCGGGTTTGATTGGTTGCGAGTTTGCCAATGATTTATTAAACGCAGATAAGAAAGTTCACTGTATAGCCTTATCAAGAACACCGCTTGATTTATTATTACCTGAGCGCGCTGGTGAGGTGGTGAAAATTGCGTTAGAAGCAAAAGGGGTTAACTGGCACTTGGAAGAGCGTATTGAAGAGGTAGAAAAAACAGACGACGGTTTAAGCATACAGTTATCCGGCGGCGATACAATTGCCGTTGATTGCTTGTTGTCGGCAATCGGTATTCGCCCTAATGTGAGCTTTGCTGAAACATCTAACATTGAAGTGAATAAAGGCATTGTTGTCGACACCTATTTACAGACCAGTGCGAAAGATGTTTTTGCATTAGGTGATTGTGCTGAAGTGGGCGGCATGGTGTTGCAATACGTAGCTCCAATCTTGCAATGCTCTCGTGCGTTAGCCAAGACACTCGCCGGCGATAAAACGGCTGTGAGTTACGCTGCAATGCCTGTCGTTGTAAAAACACCGTTTCATCCTGTTGCAGTGTGTCCTCCAAAGCCTGATGTGAAAGGCGACTGGGCTCTTGAGCTTACGGATGAAGGCGTTGTAGGTAAGTTTTTAGATGAAGATGACGTGCTGTGCGGATATATTTTAACAGGCAAAACGTTGAAGTTACGCGCAGAACTGCAAAAGCAAATGCCAGCTTGGTTGTAGAGAGAAAAGATGAGAAAAATATTATTGGCGCTAGCAGCACTTTTAGTTTCAGCAACAGCATACCCATCCTCGCCCCATGTTGAGCAGATAAAAAGTATGTTCCATAACATGGTTGAAGAGAAAAAGATTGCCTTGATGCCAAGGTATTATGATATTAATTTTGAGCTCTATAGCAATGGGAAAACCATGAGTTATACCCAGTTTGTTACGATGCATGAAGATGTGTACAAAACGGATATTCAATATGACATTAGCTATGATGAAAATGCATGGGTTGAAAATGGTGACAAGCTTGCAGGAAGGGTGTTTATTACAACCACGAAACCTGGAAAGCCCGCTAAAGAAATTGAAGTGATACTGATCGCGCAGTACCACAACAATAAGCTTTATAAGCTATGGGAACTTACATACCCAGACTGGTCCAGCTTAAAACGTTTTAAGTCTGAGTTGACACAGTTAAATCCGCCTCAATAATTCCGCAATTTCCTGCGTCACACGCTCCGGCTTTTCCAGGCAGCAAATATGACCTGCGTCTGGAATGATGGCTAGCTTTGCACTTTTGATTTTCTCGGCCATGAGTTTAGATTCAGAAGGTGGGCGCGGTAAATCATCGCTTCCAACCATAACAAGCGTAGGAATGCTTAGTTCGGGTAGCCGGTCCAAGAGAGACTGACGTTTAATTAAAATCGCACGACCTAGATCAACAATACCCGGCATGCTGGTGCCTGGCATATCAGCGAGGGCTTTTTTGAAGTCTTGGACAATAGGCGGGTTTTTTTGGTACGTTTTCGGGGAGAAAAAGTAGGGCGCAACATCACTGACTAAGTCTTCCGAAAAATTACCAGTATCGGAAAATGTTTGTAACAGCTCATCAAAAGCGTCTTTAGATTTCTCTGGTTCTTCGCCGACAAAAGTAGCAACTAAAGCTAATGCTTTGACAGCCTCAGGGTGATTCAATGCGAGGTGAGCACCTATCATGCCGCCGACGGATAAACCGATAAAGGCAAACTCCTTTAAGCCTAACGCCTGTGAAAATTCCCAGTAATCTTTAGCACATTGCTCAATGGAGTAATCATGAAGGGGTAAAATATCTGATTGACCATGATTCCATAAATCAATACAAATGCAGCGGTAGTTTTTTGATAGTGCTTCTATTTGAGGGGCCCACATCTGAGTATTCCACAGGAAGCTGTGAGAAAAAATAACGGGAAAACCTTCTCCATGCTCTTCGTAATATAAGTTTTTTCCGTTGATATTCATGTGCGGCATAATGGACTCCCTGAAAATAAAAAATGCATTATATCAGGGAGTTATTAGGCTATTCAATTAAGAGATGACGTCAACGATGTTGATCTTGCGGCACTTAGGCAATAAACCGTAGCGGTTGCCCCACGCATTTTTTGTCCATCGAAATCCGACCATGACCGTATTGGCTGGACAGTCGGCTTGGTAGTTATAGCCAATGTAGCCGCCACTGTCTCTGGGTACAGGGCCTTGTGATGGGCAAATGTCGCTGGTATTTGTTTCGTAGTATTTACAGTTGTTCGTCCAGCTGCCTGGATTGCCATCTGAGTTGTAGGGTTTAGGGGATGTGACAGTATCACCCCAGGTCATTGATTTGTGCGTTTGCTTTAATGATGAGATGGGCGTCGAATCAGTGGAGTCTTGGGAGCTAGAAAGAGCCAGATGACAGGAGGCAAGCCCACCTAAAAGCAGTGTTACAGCGATGGTTTTTTTCATTATTATTTCCTCGACTTTTTTATTTGTAACTGCCTGATAAAACAAGGCGATTGATTTATCAAATAGAAGCCTATGATAACATCTAATTGAGCTAAATCCAACCAGGTGGGTTTTTAGCGTTACGCAGGCAAGGGTGTCGAGGCTGTACAGCCTGTTGAATACGGTGAGTGCGCAATCGCTGTCAAAATACGGTCGGTCATTAACATTTAACGCATCAGTTGAGTGAATGTGAGGGATTAATTTGTTACTGATATTGTTATTTATAATAGCATCACGTAAAGGTCGTTTTCGTTTAAGACCTTTAATTATTTAAGGTAGCTTAAGGTTAGCGAGTCCATAGAGCCGATTGAAACGACGTAACATTTCACAAAGCCTTTGCTTTGAGCCTGTGCTTGCGCTGAGAGGGTGCTTGCACCAACGGCGAGAGCTGCAGCTAGTGCCAAATTGGCCAGTAGTTTTGCATCCATAATACATTCCTCCATGAATGAGTTTTTTGCCTATAAAATCCTTTAATCGCCATGGTTAGCCTAGCATTTAAATAGAGTGTTGTAAAAATACTAGAACAAGTGCTTTAAAGAGGCTTGGCCATTGTTTCTTGTAGTAAAGACGGCGTCGTGTCATGCTAACCGCGCCTGTTTAGAGTGCCTTAGTGTCTATAAAATTAGAGAGTGGAATGATACTACAAAACATCACGAATATTTGGCAGCGCATCAATGATGCTGAGCAAGAGTTTCAAAGAACCTCAGGCTCTGTTGATTTGTTGGTTGTGAGTAAAACTCGAACGGTTGAGGAGATCAATACAGCATTGCTTGCAGGAGCGCATCATTTTGGTGAAAATTATGTGCAAGAAGCGTTGCCAAAAATTAAAGCATTGTCCGGAGAGGACATTGAGTGGCATTTTATTGGAAAAATTCAGAGCAATAAAACGCAGTTGATAGCAGAAAATTTTTCATGGGTTCACACAGTCGAGAACTTGCACACCGCAGGCAGGTTGAGCATGCAAAGGTCAGAAGATTCGCCGCCTTTGAATGTCTGCATTCAAGTGAATATCAGTGATGAGTCTAGCAAATCAGGCACGACAGTGAACGCACTATCAGACCTGGCGGGTGAAGTTGCGCGGTTACCCAATATTAATTTGCGTGGGTTAATGGTTATCCCTGAAATATCTCATGATTTTTCAGCTCAACGCGCCATATTTCACAGTGCACTCCAGGTTTATCAAAAACTTGTCAGAGAAGGCCTCCATCTTGATACCTTATCGATGGGCATGTCCGGTGACTTTGAGGCAGCCATTGCTGAAGGTTCAACAATTGTGCGCTTGGGAACGGCTATTTTTGGGCCCCGCATAAAATAATCGTCAAGCTATTCAGGTTTGGTATACAATACCCGCATTAATTGGGGCTTAATGAGCAAAAGTGTGGGGTAAAAATGAAAATAGGTATTATAGGCGGGGGCAATATGGCCGCCAGTTTATTGGGTGGACTGATTGCCGACAAATTTGAACCGAGTGCTATTTGGGTCTCTGATCCCAACCAATCCAAACTTGATACTTTTTCAAAAGATTTTTCAGTGAATACCACGTCCGATAATGAGCTATTATGCGCCTCAGTTGATGTTTTATTATTCGCAGTTAAGCCGCAACTGTTACGCAAAGTTGCTCTAGGCGTCAAGCTCGCTATTCAAACACATAAACCACTCATTATCTCAATTGCAGCCGGTATTCTTGAAAGCGACTTGCAGCGCTGGATAGGCGGTGATATGCCCATTGTTCGTTGTATGCCAAATACACCAGCATTAGTCGGCAGCGCAATGACAGCGATGGTCGCCAATGATCTTGTTGCTGATGATCAAAGAGCCCAAGCAGACCGTATCTTGCGTGCTGTGGGAATTACGCTGTGGTTAAGCGATGAATCAACAATGAATGCAGCAACAGCGTTATCAGGTTCAGGGCCCGCCTATTTTTTCTTGGTGATGGAAGCGCTAGAGCAAGCCGGTGAAGTGATAGGCCTCACGCCAGAAGAATCGCGCACTTTAACAATGCAAACAGCATTGGGTGCATCCCGTATGGCATTAGAAAGTGGCGAACCACTTGCCTTGTTACGAGAGCGTGTTACCTCGCCTGGGGGCGTAACAGAGCGAGCATTGCGCGCATTAGAATCTGGCGGACTACGCCAATTATTTACGCATGCGCTGCAAGAAGCGAATCGACGTGCTGACGAAATTGCACATATGCTAGGCCAGCAAGATTAAAGAGGAGATATCATGGAAGTAGTATTAAATCGCGCACTTGTATTTTTTATTCAGACAGTGTTTGATTTCTTTGTTTATGTATTTATCTTGAGGCTATTATTTCAAGTGGCACGTTGTGATTATTATAATCCTGTTATTCAAATTATTGTTAAAATCACCGATCCTGTTGTCAAACCTTTGCGGCGAATAATACCGAGTTTAGGGCCCATCGATACCTCTACGTTGCTTGTGTCCATTGTGCTGTCTTGCTTTGAGAAAATAATTTTTGTGTGGTTAGCGGGGATGCCATTTAATGCTCTAGGTATCGTTGTCTGGTCATTTGGCACTGTGTTGGGCGCTATTATTAATGTATATTTTTTCGCAATCATCATTCAAGCACTGATGAGTTGGTTTGTTACCCAGCCAACGCCGATTTCCAATTTGTTGCGGACGTTAAATGAACCTGTGTTGGGGCGTATTCGACGCGCGTTGCCAGGCATGAGTGGACTTGATATATCACCACTCATTGCATTAATTGGATTGCAATTGATAAATATTGTGTTGATTGGACCAATAACACACGCGGGTATGAAAATGCTTTAACCTGTTTTATACCGTAGGGTTATAGGGAAGTAACAATGAATAGGGGTAGTGAGCAAAGTATGCGAAAAGAGCGCATTGGGATTTTAGAGGGGGTTGGCCTGGGTGATGGGTTGGTGTTGATGGCATTGGCAAATAACTTAAGCCGTAATGGTTTTGATGTTGTACTATTTTGTTCTGGAATTTATCCATTACGACGTTGGTTTAAAGGCGTTGAAATTCGGCCTAGCTTAAGTTTTGCAGAGCTTCAACCAATACTCTCTGAGTTTGATCAGCTTGTTGTAGACCGTAATGTCGTTGTTGACGCTGAATTTTTAGGTAACACTAAAGTGCTCCACTTAAAGAAAAGCAATTTTGATCGACGCTTGGATTTTGTAGGTAATTTATTACTTGTTGCCAAGAGTAAATTTGGATTGTCAGATTTGATCAGAGAAATTCAAATGACACCACCAGACAGTAGTTTGACTTATAGGAAGCACGAAAAAAGAGTCTTGATAAATCCAGTTGCCGTGAATCCTGTGTCTACAGGCATAAGTAAAGGTTGGCCGGCTAATAAGTTTATTCGATTAGCACGGAAGATAAAGCGTAAAGGCTATACTCCAATATTTTGTGTTCCGCCGAGTGAGCACGCTCACTGGAAGACGTTGCTAGGGGGAGAATTTCCTCTTCCGATGTTTAAAACGCTAGAAGCATTTTCCGAATATGTTTATGAGAGTGGCGTTAATGTTGCTAATGACTCAGGTTCAGGTCATCTTGCTTCTAGTTTAAATATTCCAACGCTGTCACTGTTTTCACGGAAGAATAAAGCAACGCTGTGGCGCCCTGCATGGGGGCAAAACCAAGTCGCTATAGCAACCTTTCATTTGCCAACGCCTTATGCGCGCAAATTTTGGAAGCAATTACTGACTGTTGGAAAGGTCATGAGAAAATTTAATCAATTACAAAAAGAACGAGTTTAATATGAAAGTGGTACTAGCCAGTAACAATGCTGGAAAATTAAAAGAAATGCAGTCTATCCTAAAAGTGTTGGATGTTACTTTGGCGCCACAGCGCGAGTTTGGTGTAGAAGATGCTGATGAAACTGGTTCTACCTTTGTAGAGAATGCGATAATCAAAGCGCGTCATGCGTGCGTGCAAACTGGATTGCCTGCAATATCAGATGACTCAGGGTTGCAAGTGCCAGCGCTTGCTGGTGCGCCGGGTGTGCATTCTTCGCGATACAGTGGCGGTGATGCACAAGCCAATGTTGAGAAATTGCTGGAGAATTTGAAGGCCTGTAAAGGTGCAAAACGATGCGCTTCATTTTATTGTGTGATTGTTTATTTTGCGCATGAGAACGATCCCACGCCGTTAATTTGCCAAGGTCGATGGGATGGTATGATTTTAGAAGCGCCTGTCGGTGATGGGGGCTTCGGATATGACCCAATTTTTTATGTCCCAGAATGTGAATTAGGTGCGGCGCAGTTAGCCCCGACCGAGAAAAATAAAATTAGCCATAGAGGCAAGGCGTTGCAGCAATTGCTATCGCAATTGCCAGAGTGTTTAAAACGATAAGAGGTTTTAGAAATGTTTGTAAAAAACAGAGGGCATTGGTCTTCAGGGTTTGCGTTTATTTTAGCAGCTACCGGCGCGGCAGTGGGCCTTGGCAATATTTGGCGCTTTCCTTACATGGCTGGAATGCATGGCGGCAGTGCGTTTGTCTTGGTTTACTTAGCATGTGTTTTGCTTATCGGCATACCCGTGATGATGGCGGAAATTTTAATTGGCCGACGAGCGCAATTAAATTCTGTTGATGCAATGAAAGTCCAAGCGCTGGATAACGGTAGGTCATCTCGCTGGAGTTTTGTGGGCTGGTGGGGCGCGTTGGCTTTATTACTCACCTTATCTTTTTATTCAGTGGTTTCAGGCTGGTCATTAGCGTATGTGTTTAAAATGCTTGGCGGTGATATGGCCGGCGCGACTGCAGGCCAAATTAATGAAACGTGGACCACGTTTTTACATAACCCTTTACAACTTACATTTTGGCACACCATATTTATTATCATCACAATGTGGGTTGTTTCTCGCGGCGTACGAAACGGATTAGAGGTGGCGTGCAAAATCATGATGCCGCTGCTTTACGTTATTTTAGTTATCTTGGTTATTTATGCCGGGATAAAAGGTAATTTTCGTCAAGCAGTCACATTTTTGTTTTCCCCGGATTTTAGTAAAATTGATGGGTACGTCATTGTTGCAGCTATGGGCCATGCTTTTTTCACGTTGGCGCTAGGTGCCGGTGCTATGTTGGTGTATGGGTCGTATCTCAATAAAGATGTTAGCATTGCTAAAAGTACGTTCATTATTGCGGGCTTAGATGTGGTTGTTGCGTTGCTTGCGGGCCTGGCTATCTTCCCTATTATTTTTGCGCATGGCGTTGCCCCTGATAGTGGTCCGGGTTTAATGTTCATTAGTCTGCCGGTTTCCTTTGCACAGTTTCCTGAAGGCAATATTGTCGGGGCCTTTTTCTTCTTATTGTTATTTTTTGCATCGTGGACCTCCTCAATTAATCTGGCTGAGCCAATGGTCGATATACTCATTGAGAAATTCGCAATGACCCGTAATATCGCCTCTGTGGTTGTGGGTTGTTTCGCATGGTTCATTGGTTTGGGTTCGGTCTTATCGTTTAGCCTGTGGGAGAATGTGGTGCTGTTTAATAAGTGGACATTGTTTGATGTCGCCACTGACGTACCGACTGAAATCATCTTACCTATTGGTGGATTTTGTTTTGCCGTCTTTGCGGGTTGGTCAATGACTCGTAAGAACACTCAAGACGAGCTTCGAATACAGAATCTGGCATTTTATAATGTGTGGCGATTTTTGGTGCGCTACATCGCGCCTGCCGGCATA
>DKOI01000071.1 GCA_002469885.1 Legionellales bacterium UBA7366
GCTCTCTGTAAGCAATTAAGGAAAGTATTATGCCAAATCTCAACCTCAAAGCAACACCTATCTTAGTCGACATCACCGGGCGTTTTGATCGTGCTGTCTATGACAGCCCTGTTTTGAAAGCGCTAGCTGAAAATGATCTAAGCCCCTTGCTTGCATACTGCGAAATTACCTTAGCCCAAGGCAGGGATAATATTGCTAAGGCCGTCGCTGCTGAATCAAAGCGAAAAGCCAAAGAGGCAGAAAAGCTTGCAAAAGCAGAGGGTGCGCCACTTGATGGCGGCTTTATAGAGGAAGATGAGGTTAAAGCTGCCGAGAGAACAGTCAGTGATATCTTGACCCCTGAGGATATTTTATACGGCGCTTTGTCAGCGATGTTTCAAGAAAAGCAAGGCAAAGTACATACAGCTTATGTGGGTCCCAGCGAGCAAAAGAAAAAGGGTAAGGCGTCCTTTGATGATCTAGTGGCTAATAAGGTCATCTTTAGCACATTAAACACTGACCTGCCAAAAGCGCTAGCTGAATACAAAGAAAAGCTACGTAAACGTTCAATGGCGTTGCCAAAATCCGCGATAAAAGCCAAAGCAGCAGCGCAGCTGAGTCTATTTGATGAGAAAAAACTGACCCCGGCGCTCAATACCTTTCTAGCCGCTAGCCGTTATTCATTTGCATCACAGCAATTTAAGCTGTTTGAGGTTGAAAAGTTTGATTCAAGCAATGTGGCTGCGACTCAATTTTTCAAAAACTTGTTGAAGTTAGATATTAATGCCACGCTGTTGCCGTTTTTGCGCAGTGATGAAATGACAGTGGCTAAAGTGAAACGTATTTCAAAAAATTTAGAACAGCTGGCAATTAAAAGGTGTGAAGTCGGTTCTGATGTAACCTCGGAAGAAATCGAAAAAGTTAAACAGTTGCTTGATGTGGTGCATCGCGTCTCTGTTGCAAAAGAATTAACAGAAAATGGATTTAGTATTAAAAGAACTTCGGAGTTGCAGGAGCGTTATAAGCTTTTGAAAAAAGAGGGTGTGGCTGTTCACTCTGCTTTCCAAGGTAAGCACTTTGAGAATATTGAGAAAATTCTCATGGCTTCCCAAAAGCATACGAAAGGAATGGCAGATGATGAGGCAAGAGAATTTATAAATTTACTGTTGTTGGGTGAAAAATGTAGTCAATTATTTCCGAATCTAAAATATCTAAGAGAGACTGGAGATAAGCCTGGTCAATGGAGTCAGTTTAATAAAGATAGTTTATTAGATGCTATTATGGAGGATAGACGCAATCCGCATAGCAGTGCAGCGGTGATTGACACGTTGTTTATGCAAAAGCAGGCCGGTGAGTTTGTGAATGCGTTGATTGATGTTCAGGATAAAAATGAAGCTGAGCAGCTTCGTCGTCGAGAGAGCAGGGCGAGTGAATTTAAGGCTTACCCTATTGAAAAAAGAGCGGAGTTTTTAAAATTAATTGAGATTACTGCTCAAACAGATGCACGTTATGAGCAAGAGACCCAGACATTTAAAGTATTGAATGACTTTCTCTCTATTGCACGAGACATTCAACCTGTGAAGAAATCTGCCGCTGATCTTGAGCAAAAAGTTGCAGAGCCTGTGTTTAAAACGCCTGCTGAGTTAGCGGCAGGTAAAGCACAAGAAGAATTGCTGCAAAAGGTAATAATGCAAGCTGAGATGTATATGGGTCTTGTTGCTCAGCAGTTCCCAAGCCAGGGTAAAGGTAGAGATAAAGTAAAATCTGTTCAATCAAACGCACTGCTTATTTTGCGTCAAGAAAACGCGGCTTTAATTATCAAGCAAATAATCGATCAGGTAACTGACGCCTCTTCGAAATCAGATAAAATACTCAGTTCTCAATTGGGCAAAGCCGTTGCTGCACAGAAGATATTGCAGCGCATCACGAAAGCAGAGGAGCGAAAAGAGAGTGATTTTTCGCGATACACCAATGCGGTAGTTCAATTGGATGAAAAAGATAAGTTTGACAGCGTGGCCTATTATCTCACAGAGCTAACAGCCTCTAATCGTAGTGACGCTGTTAGCAGCATACTCAGTAATGTGAGGGTGGAAATGGCGGCGCGTAAAATCGTTAAGATTTACCCCGCTTTACCAGAAGAGAAACAAAAAGTGCTTGAGAAGGCTTATTCCAAAGATAAGGCACATTTGGTTCAGAAAGAAATAAAGGTCGACGATCGTATTTTGCTTGAAACCACTTCGCCTATTCTGGAAGCAATGAAGCGACTTGATATCAGCAGTATGCCATTTGCATCTCAAGAGAGTTTGAACACGCTGAAGGACGTTATTCACACTAGGCTCAAGGCGAGAGATTTCGTTGATAACTATCTTGTTAATATGCAAAACCGTGCACATGCTTTTACCGCGCTTAAGCAGGCTTTGGCAGATGAGATATTTTCTGCTGACGATGTCAGTTATTTTGCCCAACAAAGAAACGTTAAAACTAAATTGAGTTTCCTCAATAAGCTTCTATTAATTGCGTCTGATGATCCTGTGAAGGCTAATGAGATGGTTGATGCTTATGCGTCTGAAGCGTCTCTTGCAAAAAATCCTGGCGATTACTCTCGAGCTACGAGCTATTTGGATTCCAAAAACGAAGCGCGTGTGATGAAGCAAGTTAACGCTTTCCCGGCTGAGGTTAAAAAGCGTGCTGCGTTGTTTGCATCGTTGCAATCTATTGATGGATTCAGCCGTGAGCAATTCGAAGTATTCATAAAAGGTCTACCTGCACCAGGCAGAAACTTTAGTTCAGAACAAAAGGTCGATAAAGACGGTGTAATGCCTGAGAACGAATGGGAAAAACGCATTACTGAATATGCTAAAGATCCTAAAACAGCGGCGTTGCTTGCTCAGTTGCGTGCAGTGAGGCCAGCGCTTTGCAGGAATGATGAGGTAAATAAACTTCAAGCATTCTTGCGCGATGTTCCTTTTAATACGGAATTTCAGAACGCTATTGAGTTGATGAAGCACAAGAATTACGCGTTTAAAAATCTTATGGCTTCGTCCAACCCTGGGTTAATGCATAAAAAGTTGAATGAAAAGTTCAGTGACAACCATGTGTTTTTTAAAGATAAACGAAATACAGCCATAAGCACGATGTATGACCACTTTGAAAAAGTGATTCAGCCTCGTGCTGAAGATTCTGCTGCAAAGGAAGGTCTGCGTCAGTTGGTTAGCACAATGCTTAACCAGGTTGAGTTGCATGAAGCGTTAGAAGAGAAGGGCGTTGATGCGGCGCCTCAATATAAAGCGCTTGATGCCTACATCAAGTTGTTAGCGCCCGTTGCGCAAGCTTTTTTAGCGGATCAAAAAGAAAAGTTAGGTGATAAGAGTCCTGAATACAAGCTTGTGGAATCGATTGTGCTTGGCGAGCAAGCCGCATTGCATGCTGAGGTTTCGCAAACTTTTTGTCAGGACTTTGCCACGGATGCCCTTAAAGAGTCGGGTTATGATTTCTATGGCGCTATACCCACTGCTTACAATACTGAGACTGGGTATGAAGGTGATTTGGCTCTGTTATCACGGCCGGTTGATCTTGCTTTTCATCAAGTGGCATTCAATGCGCTTAAAGCGGCTTGGGAGGCAGATCCTCAAGCAGGTCTTGAAGATGACTATGCGGTGGCCATGGAGAGATTTGAGGAGCAAGCGCGTTTACCTGGGAAAGAATTTGAAGGTGCTGCTGCAAGGATTAAAGATCGTGAGGCGAGCGCTGCTGAAGAAAGACAGAGGCTGGCAGCTGATCGCTTGAGAGATGAGCGTTCAACCCAGGCGCGCATAGAGAAGCAGCTTGATGCGGAAAAAGTTAAAGCCGCTGAGGCAAAACAGCAATCAAGATTGGAAGAGGATGCTGCAAGGCGGGATCGAGATTTCGAAAGGCAAGAAAGAGCAGCTGTGCGTCAGAAAAATAGTGGTGGCTCAATTGAAGATTCAATTACGCCAGCCTCGGCTAATCCACAAGAGGCTAAGCGGCAGTTATCGGGTATTAATTTAAGTCATATATTAGAGCGCAAGGATGATGCGTCGATGCAACGATTCATGACGCTTGGTAATGCAGCGTCTGTGCTTGCAGCAAAGCATATTAAAGCAAAGCTTGTTGCTGAAGGTAAAACCGTGGATGTTTCGGATCAAAAATTTGTCCGTGAGATTAAGACGTGGGCTGTAAAAGAAATGCAGAATCAATTAGTGATGTTTAATGATAGTAGCAGTGGGCCATCACCGCTTGATCGTTGGAGAGCGGGTATTGATGCGTGGAGTTCGAGCAATGATCCTGCTGAGTTGAATGCAAAGAGAGAGCTTTTGTTCCTTGATTATCAAAAGTACATGCGTGCACCACGTGAAATGCAGGGGAAGGCTGAATTTAAGGGGAGCGTGTTAGACGTTGCATTGGGTGACAATTCGATGAAAGTCTTATTGGACAAGTGGTATCAAGCTACCAAGATTGATAAAAACTTTGGTGATGAAAGCGTGCTTGCTAAAAACCTTTCGGGGGATGCCTTGTTGAACGCGCAAGTAGCGGTGAGTTTAACATATCGACCTGATGTGTTTCCTAAACATCAGAGCGCAGGTTTGAGCACGGTCAGAGCACTGTATGCTTGCTTAGTCGCCTTGATCTCATTCATTTTTGCCTCTACCGCTGTGCTGATTCGTCCTGCAGAAAAGTTAAAAGAGCATGCGGTGAATGTGACGAAGACAAGGAGTGATCATTTCGGGAAGTTCAATCAAGAAGGTGCGTTCTTTCAATCTAGGGTGAATGCGGCTGCGGTTAAAGATGCGTCCAATGAGGTTCTCGAGCAGATTGGTAATGCGAATGATTTTGAACAAGTGGATGCGCCGGTTGCTCGTGCGAGGTAAGTCGCCGTTATCCCGGACTTGATCCGGGAAAAGCCCCGTCATCTCCGACTCGATCCGGGATCCATTAAAATAAAGAAAGCGCTTCGCGCGATTAATCATAATGGATTCCGGATATTGCCTCGCGATAAATCGCTCGCTGCAATTCCGGAAAGACGCAAGGCTCGCCACCCCGGATTTGATCCGGGAAAAGCCCCGTCATCCCGGACTTGATCCGGGATCCATATATATTCATAAGGCTTTTATTGGACATGGATCCTGAATCAAGTTCAGGATGACAGAATGATGT
>DKOI01000040.1:0-3344 GCA_002469885.1 Legionellales bacterium UBA7366
CCATTCACGGTATTGTTATGAACTAATTCCGACAATACATCTGTAATACACAAATAACGCAATACGTCTGGTGTAATGTTATCAAACTCCACTTTCACACCTAACAGCGTTCCTTCTTGTTCTTGGAAATTCACGCCGATGCCATACCCTAAACACAGGGAACATAGCTGATCCGCGCGTCTGCAAATCGCTGGCAACAAACCGGTGTCTGAAAACACCTCTGTGCGCGTCATCGGTTTATCCTTTAAGGTAAACTGTGCGTCCATGACTTTTGCGATTGCGACTAATTTTTCATTGTCCATTGTTCAACCTCTACTTAGGAACTCTCCACCATGGAATTGCCATCTTTCTGGGTCCTGCAATCGTTGAGCGAACCCACCTTAAAAAAACGGGTACTGTAAAACCCCAACGTTCAAGAACCGCAAAAAATGCCATAAAAATGACCGCTACCACGAAGGTCCACAACCTAAGATGCAACAAAAATAACAAGAAAGGAAAAACCGCCTTTGAGTCAATAGGCCCGAATCGAGCAGATCTCGCTGTATCACGCCAATGTGCGTCAATATTATTCACTGCTAACCCCTTGTATGATTATTGTTATACCAACGGTGTTATATACTATTTTAGTCCTTTTTCTGAATTTCGTCAATGCGCATATTATAGCCAATCTTGTGATATATATCATACAGTTAGCACCCAACTCACTGTATTCGAACCCTTCCGCTTAAAAATAATAAAATAAAGCACTAAAAGACTGGCAATACAGGCCAGAAATTGCCATAATTTTAATCATATATAGGTCTATTTGGCCGACATTGCAATAATAGCAACAAAATAAATTCAGGGCGGAATACAATGTTAAAGAAAGCAGCCATCATAGTCTTAGCAGCGGCATTAGCCACAGGCTGTAGCAAGACAAAAACTCCCACAGCGCCACCTGCTATGGGCCCAGACCCTAGTGGCACACTCACAGAAGCGGCCACTTCAGTCAGCCGCTCACTGGTTGAGCTTGCGCAAATTGAACAAGCTGCGCATCCACTGACCCCTATTGAAGCTGAACCTAACCCTAATTCTTACGGCATGGGCGCAACAGCATCTGTTGACTGGTCCGGCCCAATCGAACCACTGATCACACACCTTGCACAAATCACCAGTTATAAAATTCGCGTCACAGGCAACGCACCGGCTATTCCAGTGCTCGTCACGGTCTACGCTAAAAACGTACCGGTCGCAGACATTCTGCGTGATGCCGCTTACCAATGTGGCAAGCGTGCACAAGTGATCGTATTCCCTGAAACAAAAACATTAGAACTACGTTATGCACTTACTTAAACCCACCCGCAACGCCGTACAATTAACCGCGTTGATACTCGGGCTTTTTGCTTTGTCTGCTTGTTCGTCTTCGAAAAATAAGACTAAAAAAGTGGACACATCAAGTTATTCACAACTCTCCGACTTAAACCAAAAGAACAGTCCAACCGACGGCATTGCGACCACGCAATTTCGTATGGAAGCTTTAAAAGACACCGCGCTACAAGTAGGCGCACAAGGTGGATTAGCTTGGCGTTCTGAAAAAATTAATGTCGACTTGCTAAAGCAAGCCAAGCACCTGCGTAATGTTTTTAACTTCAACGCACTCATTTTGGATAACGGCATCTTGCCGCCGGTATTAACCCAAGGTAACAACACCTTAAATCTCGATAGCCCAACAACCATTCGCATTACTGATAAAAGTTATAAAATTGTTTCAAATGCACGCTTCGTCACCGCCCCACCGAATTGGCGCGATTATTTAATCACACACTTTAAAAAACCTGAAGTGCCAAACAAAGTGTTATTACCTAAAACAAAAGATGAAAAAGAAATTTGGAAAGAATATTTAGACATCGGCTGGAAAAACGGCATCGAACAAGCCGATACAATTTATTCTGAAAATCTTGCCAAACTCAAACGCGACTATGAAGGCATGATTTTATATCGCAAGTTGTTAGCAATGCACATGGTCACCCCACCTTACGTTGCAGAAACCGACTTAGGTGTGACAGGCGACAGGAACCACTTGAACATTGGTGATAAAGTGTTACGTATTTCGGCACTTCCAGGACTCAATGTCGATAGCCATACTTGGAAAGCCTTTATTGTGGAAGAATAAATATGAGTGATGAAAAGGATTTTCAAAAGCTGCCCAACGAGCCAACGCGCTTCACAACAGGCGACTTGGACGCACTCTTAATTCATTGTGCTAATGCAAATGCCTCTGATGTCACGATTCAAACCGGTGAACACGTCTATGCTGAGGTTTATGGGCGCTTACATAAAGCCACCGTGCGCAAACTCAGCCACAATGAAACCAGTGATATCCTCAATGAAATTTATGGCGCCAATGGTACCGCGCAAATCATGTCAGGCCAAGATATCGATACGCACTTTGAAATCCGCCCCAGCCGAACAGAACGCTACCGCTTTCGTATCAACGCAACCGGCTGTCAGGTGGAAGGCCACACAGGCATTCAAATTACCGCGAGAACGATTCCAACCGATCCGCCAACGCTTGAATCCATGAACCTGCCACAGGAGCTTATTGACGCGATAGCGCCTGAACAAGGCGTTGTTTATGTCACCGGCGCCACCGGCTCGGGTAAGAGTACATTACTCGCCTCCATCATTCGTGAATTGTCGATAGAAGCTGACAGTAACCGAAAGATTCTCACATACGAATCACCGATTGAATTTGTATACGATCGTGTTGAAAAGATTTCGTCTGTTGTGTCACAGGCTGAAATTCCACGTCACTTGCCGAGCTTTGCAGCGGGTGTGCGAAACGCCTTGCGTCGTAAACCCCACGCCATTTTAGTGGGTGAGGCGCGGGATCAAGAAACCATTTCCGCTGTGATGGAAGCCGCAATGACCGGTCACCCGGTTTACACCACGCTTCACAGTAATGGTGTCTCTGAAACGATCAGACGACTCGTCACCAGCTTCCCGCAAGCAGAACGTAGCGCACGTACCGTCGATATCTTTGAAACCGTACGTGTGATCATCTGGCAGATGCTTGTGCCGACAGAGGACGGGAAACGTACCCCATTGCGTGAATATTTGATCTTCAATGAAGAGATCCGTGATGAGCTGCTAGAAACCAACTTAGACCAAGTCACCGGCACCGCCCGCCGCTTGCTCGCTGAGCACGGTCAAACCATGCTCGCTGATGCCACAGAGAAACATAAACAAGGGCTGCTGAATGATCGACAATTTCATTTAATCGAAAAGAGCTCTCTACGGGCGAATAAGGATGAGACTTAATTAGAATGGATCCCGGCTCGGGGGCCGGGATGACGGATCTGCGT
>DKOI01000040.1:3413-14291 GCA_002469885.1 Legionellales bacterium UBA7366
GGATCTGCGTCTTTCCGGAATCGCAATGAGCGACTTGTCGCGAAGCGATATCCGGAATCCATAAAATTCAGTGACGCAACGCGTCAACCTTAATCATAATGGTTCCCGGCTCGGGGGCCGGGAAGACGGAAAACCTTAAGTGAAAAAAACAATCTTCAAATCAGTCAGCTCCCTTCAAGTCTCTTGGATAGCCGCACTCTTCTTTGTCTTACCCGCGTCACTCCTCGCCATCCACAAACCCGATTGGGTCTTTCACGTGCTCGGCATCAACTACCTCTTCCTCATCATGGCCGTGTTCTTATGTCTTAGCAAAATGGGCAACATCCACTTTCACGGTGATCAAGATACCATGCTACCCACTTACTCACTCACCAAATGGTTCGGCCTGATTGTCACGATAGAAATCTTTGCCAGCGTGCTGTTTATTAACATTTTGCAAACCGGCCTTTATTACTTACCAACCATGAAATACACGACTTTCATCTTGCCGGACCCAAACGTCATATTGAATCATTTGTTTTTAGACTGGGGCCTCTTCCCTTGGAGCCTCTACGGCATCCTCGCTTGCATGCTGGCTTTTTTTTATTTCCACGAAAACCAACCCGGTTTATTCAGCGCTATCTTACCGCCACTCAAATCAACTTACCGAGATCGTTTCATTCGTCGTGGTATTAATTTATTTTCAAACATCGTCACTAATATCGCCTTCACCATCATGCTGATGATGATAATTCTACAATTTGGCATTATCATACTTCATCATTACCAAGTCGATAACACCTTAAACATTCGATTGGGCGCCGCCGTTATTTACATGTTTCTGGGTGTATTAATTCTCTCACCCGCTCTAGGGCTGTTCATACACCACATTGGTCGCCGAGCAAAAAGGCTGTGGGTTTATCTCATTCCTTTCATCATATTCACCCTCATTGCATTAATCACTTGCACCCTTGTCGGGAATTTCTTATATCCCTATCTTCAAGGGCCGCTAGAACGCTCAGGCGCGCTCTTGCAAAAATTTAAGATTGCACGCGGCGATTGGCAATTGCTTTACTGGAGTTGGTGGGTGATTTGCGCACCGTTAACGTCGTCTTTAATTGCACGTATTTCAAAAGGTCGCACACTGCGCGAATTATTGCTGGGCACATTATTGTTGCCGACAATCATTGCGTATTTACTTGTAGTGAAAAACGCTGACCCAAGTGGAACAACAGCGCTCGCGCTAGACTCAATAGGACACACCTTATTTTGGATGGGGAACAACCATTACTTCAGCCTATTAACCGGCTTAATCATTCTGGGGTTTTTCATGCAAATCAAAGACAGCCGTTATTCGATGTTTGGATTCATGCCGTATAAAAAATCTTATGTGACCGCACAACCTGTCAAAACCACCGAATTCGTGCCACCCTTATTGCAATTTACCATGCTATTTATCGCAGCGTTCTTATACAGCAATCTGCGCAGCATTCAATATCTGGCAACCGTAGCGGCTATCCCTAGCATGCTGTTTTTTATCTTATGCAGCTTGCTGTTTTATCGGTGGTTGTTTTCTGTAAAAGCCAAGTAAAACTATATCAATCCCCACTTGCGCCATCCATTGTATTTGCTTGTTGTTTAGTTGGCACGCCTCCAGCCTCACCTTTAGCTTTAGCAGCATCTTTATCACCCGCTTTTTTACTTGCATTGCCAAGCTTACCTTTATTGGCCATACCAGCACCCATACCGCCTGCGCCTTTGCCAAACTGGCCTTTGATATCGCCAGCAGCTTGATCCATTTTCTGCGAAATGCCCGCACCAGCAAAACCTATACCTGTCATACAGACATCCGGAATGCTACTGATCAATTTTAATGGAACACTCACGGCTGTAATACACATTGTGATATACAACATCATATAGAGCAAAACCACCATAGGGTTAAATAAGCCCCAACCTCCATAAGTCGCACCAAGCATTGCATCATAAAATCCTGCACTGATTAGGCGAATGGCAACAACAGAAACAAAGCTTGCCGCAATTAAACCGATAATCATCATGACAGGGCGAAGATAAGCACTTAAAATTAGGAACACAGTTTGTTGCGACATACCCCAAAGATCATGCCCCCCTTCTGGCATCATAACCCCTAACACACCAATCACTACAATAATCATCAGCTCCACAATAAGCATAAACCAAAACAGAGCAGCCACAGAAAAATAGATGAAAAAGAGCATGGGCAAATAGACTGTTAACATGGAGCCAAATGCCACTAAACCTGCAACCATCACTAAAATAGACATTGACACCAAGTAAGATGTAGATGTATAGGCATTTGCAAAACCACTTAGACACTGCCCAAAACTCGAACCCAATCCAGCCACCCACATAGTGCCCAACGACACAGCGTATGCAACGGCGGCAACCGTCAGCATGATAGTGCCATAAACAGATAGCAGATAAATAGGGTCAACTGATGTACTATGGACCATTGAATAGAGCATCATCGTGCCTGATATCATAACAACAATAAGAGCAATCAGAACTGGTAGCATCGCAATACCCGATCCTGCCCAAGCAACTGCTCCAGCCGTCGCTGCTGCAGTCACTCCGGCAATCGACAGCCCATATTTCAAAATAAATTTTTCAAAAGTTTGACGGGATCCTGTTGTATCCAAATCATTCTCTGCAGGTGCATTGGGATCGCCATCAGAAGCATCTGGCGCTCCAGTGGCTTGAATCATTGAATCAAAATAATTACCAGCGGCCTTATATGCCCCGCTCACATCTCTGTATTTAGAAGCCGTGCTCTCACCAACACCACCATTATCTTTAGTGGGATCAGGAAGATCTACTAGCAATGCCTGCGCTTCACTTTCATCAATCTGCGATCCTGGCCGCATATTTTTAAAATTAGTATAATAAGATCCAGCCATTATCCAACCATCTTCAGTAAACTTGCTGTCTGTAATTTCTGTAGAAGAATCAGCATCAACGCTTGAGCCCAACTGATTAGACAGCCAGTAGACATAACCGTTTGGGCCTTCTTTTCCAACGGTTTCAACATAGTCATCATATGCTTCTTTCACAATATTAGCACCACTTGCATCTGTGTCAGTCCAGACGGATTGACCTTGCTCACTGTCAACATCAGTTGGCCACGTATCAAACTCTGCGCGTGATGCCACAAAATTCTCAGCTAAAGGCTCCAAGTCCTCAATGAGCCTAACAATCAAATCTTGCCATTCTTGTCTAAACTTCAAACCTTCTTGCAAGTTAGTTTTAGAGATAGATTGGTATTTTTGATACTTAAGCTTTCCATCTTTCATAACCGCCACTTGCATATTCTTCCACGTCACGCTTCCACAGTTTTCACGCTTATAAGGCTTGTCTGAAGCTACATCAAAAATAGACGCTAAAAACTGGATACCATTAGCATCCGTATCGGAGTTTTTTGCTTCTAAAAGATACTGCTCTGACTCAACCGTCTTTCCCGTTGCAGTTCCATCAGAAGTATATTCTTCACGATATTTTACGGCGTAGGTACACACTAAACTTTTAAATATGTTACTCACTGATTGCTGATAGGCAAATTCTTGGCCCACTGCTGTCAAATCATCACCTGTTTGTAATGTCACACCACGCCCTTCTCCCATGGCTATCACAGCGACTTTCCAGACGCTGTCAGCAAGCGCTATGCCCTGCATCACTATCCACATCACGAAGATTTGAGCAATATTGTAACCACCACCTGCGGACGTTGGGACTAACAAAATTAACCCTAAAATCCCACGAATAGGCACCCACAAGGAGCTGCCTTTCTTACCTAAAAATTGCCCTTCAGCAGCCGTATCCAGAATGCCTTTTCCGTAAATATATGCAAAGATGAAAATGGCCAACACAGAAACGCCGTAGTTGAATTGTTGGAACATTATGCCCAAAAGAGAATTTTCACCGCCATCCTTATTAATTGTTGAATTCCAATCAGTAAACAATCCGCCCACGTCACCAAAGATATAATAAAGGTATTGCATAGAATGATCATTCGCTGAAATCGTTGGCACTTCATAGGCAGCAGACGCCGTGCTCACCCAAAGAATCAAAAAGATAAACGCTGATAGCTTTAGAATTTTTTTCATTATTTTGATACCGCCTTGCCGTTCAAGTCATTCCACCACTCACGAAACGTACAACCCAATCGACGTTGGCGCACTTGGAACATCCAAAAATGCCGTTTAAAGGCTTGCACTAACGACAACGCTGTCACAGCCAAACCAAGAAATAGAGCAAAATAATAACCTATGAAAAGCAAATAAAAAGAATAGAAAAACAAGCCAAGTGAAAGAAACATGAAAAGGTAATACATTTTTTGATAGTCAATATAGCGCTTTTTTAAATCAACCTCCGTGATGGACATGCGCTCTAGCGCTTCGTCAAAGGTTTCAGGATTAGTCGCCTTCGAGCGCTTAAAAACACCTTTTATGATGGATTTACATGATTCAAATGATTTTTTATAATTATCAGGGCCTATTGCGCTGGTAATTGGAATATAACTGCGCAGCACATAGCCTGCGGTTTTACGGACTGGTTTACGCTTTTCTGCCATCACTATCCCTTCTATCTGTTTGTTTTTGTTATTTTTTTTATCCTAATTAACTAATATTCTGTGTTATTGTTGCGCATAAGTCAAGTTTTGACTACAATTAAAGGTAAGAACAACAAAGGGTAAGGGAAAAAAATGCCAACAATAGATTTGAAATCTTCACATGAGTTTTGGAAAAACTATGAAGATCCAATGATCTACCGCGTGATTGCGTTTATGGAAACGGTAGAAAATTGGACCCTCGACGGCCACCCTCAACTCGAAGCGGCCATGGATCGCTTTGGCCAAGCATTAGACAATGTTCAAAAATTTGAGCTCGGCAAAGAGGCTGAATTTATTCAACTCGGCTGCCACCTGCGCACATCACGCGTTTTACGCTTACTCCAAGCTATCGACACCATCGAACCCGGCTCCGCCTCAAAACTCTTAATGTATTCAGAAGAAAATAGCTTGAACAGCACCGACCCTGCGAGCTTATTCTTACGTCGCAATATTGTATTTGAACGCTTACGCCTCTTGGGCCGTGTGTTTTCAAACGAACGTTTTTCTTTGGTATTAAAGGCGCTAGAAAATGAAGATGATATGTAAACTCGGGGCCGTTGCAGCCTCACTCTGTCTTGCCAGCAGCGCGTTTGCTTACGATATGTTTAGCAGCCCGCCACCACCGCCTTCAAGCGCATCTAAAAGCTCGGGGCCCAGCATCAAATCACCTGAATACTTCGCCGAACAAATAAGAGCGAAAGCCAAAGCCAAAAATGAAGTGTATGCGCGAGAACGCGAACAAAATGCCAAGCGCTATCAAAGCAAAGTAGAAGAAAGCCGGCAAACCCGTGTCGACAGTAGACCCGCCACAACGTCTCAAACGACGCAAACCTACACACCAGCAGAACAACAACGCGCTGCCAGAACACACCCTTATTACCAGCAACAGCAACAGGCAGAGCAAGCGCCTCCCGCTGAAACACCACCCACACAAAACCCTTACGGCGTGGGTAATTTTGGAAAACCTGCCAAACCAGAATCCCAAGATTCTAGCAGCGGCAGTTGGGGCATTAGTTATTAATTAGCGAAAAAGGAATATATAAATGAAACACAGCAAGCAAGTCATCGGCCTTTTTGGCAGCATCGCGCTAATGGTCGCAATACCTAGCACTGGATTTTCAGAATGCCTGGATCTCTGCACGCTAGAGACTAACGCCCTTATTACCGACACAAACTCAAAACTCGATAACAGCAATGCCACCCTAGATGATATTCAATTTGAAATCGATCGAACCAACTTTATTCTGGATCCATTAGAAGCGCTGCTTATCAGCATGGATACCAATATTGACCTTATTTATAAAGCAATGAAACCCGATGAAGATAATACACTGCCTATTTATTCGATAATGGCAGCGAATTACTATTCGGCCTATCTAACACAACTAGACGACGTCGAGAACATCGCAAGCTCTACAACAACAATTAGTGATGAATTTATTGGCGGCTCTGACGGTGACGAAAATCAAGACAAGGCTCTGAGCAGCACCAAAAAACAGAAAAATGGAGACTATTCTAGCCTGTCGGCAAATTCACTCTTTGACGGTTCAGAGTATAGTGACGAACAAGCAACCTCAGCCAGTCGTTATATTAAAACCTTATCAGGCACAGCCTTACCCACTACCGTGGTAGACCCTGGTGCTGATGACGCTGTAAAAATGACAAACCGCAACAACACAATGGCTGCTGTTCAATCATTAAGCGCCTACAACTTAAGCTCGCTCACATCCAAACGTATTGGAGCCCCAGAAGTAAAAGACCCCCTAGGTAACGTGACGACAGAAGGCAAGCCAAGCAGTCAAGCCACGCTCGATAACATTTATGAGACCATGGTTTCTGAGCCAACTTTCCTAAGCGACATTGCGACTGACACGTCTATGGATGTTGGGAAGAAATCGCTTTATTTACTCGTGGGTGCCTTCACGGCGCTTTATCGTATAGAACAAAATCAGCAGCAATTGATTGCGACACAATCGGCAACCAATTCGATGTTGATATTACTCGCGCAAGTGATGGCGGAAATGCAGCCTGATGCTGCCATGGAAGGTGAAGAAGCTGAAGCAGGTGCTTCGATGTCAACCGGCGTTGAAGGTGGTGGCACGAATGAAGGGCTAGCGCCTGTTGCAGATGAAGAAGATGACGATACCGACGGCTCATAGAGCAGGAGCGAGATAAGATGAGAAACAAACCACTCTCTAAACGCTTCGCGTTTGCAAAAGAAATCACGATTGTGGTGTGTGTCAAGGTGGCTGTGTTAGCCGCCATCTGGGCCGTGTTTTTTTCCGATCCTGTGGATGCAAAAATTGATGATGCGAAGATGGTGAGTCATTTGTTTGCTAAAGCATCTGTCTTTTCGGCTTAGATCCTGGAACTTTTTTAATTATAATGGACCCCGGCTCGGAGGCCGGGGAGACGCGGCGCTTCGCGAGACGAGCGTTTTGCCATCCCCGGGAGACACGTGCTCCGTCATCCCGGGCTTGACCCGGGATCCATTTTAATCATAATGGACCCCGGCTCTGGGGCCGGGGAGACGCAGCGCTTCGCGAGACGAGCGTTTTGCCATCCCCGGGAGACACGTGCTCCGTCATCCCGGGCTTGACCCGGGATCCATTTTAATCATAATGGACCCCGGCTCTGGGGCCGGGGAGACGCGGTGCTTCTCGAGACCGGCGTTTTTCCATCCCAGGGGAGACGCGGCGCTTCGCGAGACGGGCGTTTTTTCATCCCGGGGAGACGCGAATCTGTTAAGACAACTGCTTCCTAGAAAACCACAATATAATCGCTGAGATCCCGATAAATATCGCAGCCGTATAAAGCGGCATGGACTGCCCAAGATTTTCAAGCTCGCCCGACACTATCGCCATCACAGCCCAGGCCAATGAAGCAACTGATGCGGTAATCCCCATCACCCAACCTTGTGACGCAATATCCGCCAAGTTGGAATAAAGCGTTAACACCAACACATAAGCCAACGCCATTACAATCGCAACCGGCAATGCAGCAATCCATGCGGTGATCGCAAACTCTGGCACTACTGTCAAAAACACGGAAACACTCGCAATGATAAACGACCACAAGACAATCATGTAAGTACTAAAGTATTTTGTCGCAACACGAATCACAACACTTAAACCCAAGGCAAATCCGACGCCCAACACTGCCATGAAATAGCCAATCTTCACAGAATCATATGCATAACGATGCGTTAAAAAGAGCGATACAAACTGGAAGTAACACGCCCAGCCTAGTTGCAAACACAAGTAAATAATCGACAATCGACGGATGGAATGATTCTTAAACGCTATCAAGAAAACCTCAACGCCACGATGCAACTTGAGCACCAACTTATGCGTATGGGTAAACGTTTCACTAAACCACGCCCACAACAAAAATGCACTGAACAAAGAAAACAATGACGAGAAATATAACGGGGTTGATAATGAAAACCAACTCACCACTGAACTCTGCGAAAAGAAACTCCCCGCTAATGGCCCCGCAACAAAGCCCAAACACGCTGGGAACATGATGAGACTCAAGTTCTTTGCTTTCTCTTCAGGCGTGCTCACGTCAATCACTGCCGCTTGTGCAATCGGTTGCGACCCCGCTGTTAACCCTGCAACAATTCGACTAGCAATCAATAACCACACGCTCGCGATCTCTACTGCAAAACCTGACAACGCATAACTCGCACACGCCCCCAACAAACAAATCAACAACACCTTCTTACGTCCGATTTGATCTGACATTTCACCCAACACCGGGGCCGCAAAAAACATTGCCAACGGATAAACGCACAAGATAAGCCCGTAGAACAAATTACGCGTCGACAACGACACACCTGCACCAAAAATACCGTTCAACGGATCCATGCAAATGGGATTTAAAATGGGGAACAAAATAGCTAACCCCATTGAGTCGATAAAAATCACCATAAACAATGGCAGTAAGTTTTTTAAGTTTTGTGGCGTCATAGGGTATCTCTCTATTCTAAATTCTGTATCTGCTCTCGCATCTGCTCTGTCAATACTTTCATTTCAACAGCCGCTTTCGTCACAATCGTATCTTGTGACTTGGAGCTCAACGTATTCACTTCACGGTTTAATTCTTGCATGAGAAAATCAAGACGCCTACCAACGACTTTATCGTTAATCAACACACGCTCAACTTCATCTAAATGCGTATCTAAGCGATCAAGCTCTTCCATCACATCCATTTTCTGAATTAAAAATGCCATCTCTTGCTCTAAACGTTGATTGTCCACATCAACCAGCTCAATATCAGCAAGCCGTTTTTTCATCCTATCACGCTGCTCTTCTAACACAATCGGCAAACGTGACTTCACAAGAATCACTTGCTCGCGAATATCGCTCACACGCGCCAAGATCAAGGCTTGCAACTTTTGCCCTTCACCCTGCCTTACATCCACTAAAGCATCAAACGCTTCATGCAATAATGCCAAAACGTGCTCATGCACCTGACTCATGTCGCCCTCTTGTGTTTGAAGCACACCAGGCCAACTTAACAAACGTGTGGGATCAACCTGCGCACTGCCAGGCAGATGCCCTTCAATAGTCTTACATGCCTCACCCAACTGAGCAACCAAGGATTCATTCACCGTCATTGCAGCGCCAGTCAGCGTGCCTGTGCGAAAGCGCAAACCGCATTCTAACTTGCCTCGATTACAAAACGTTTGCGCGATCTCACGCACCTTATTTTCTAACGATCTTAATGCCTCGGGCATTTTGGTAGTCACATCCAAATAACGATGATTTACCGTACGTAACTCCCATGTTGCTTGTCCCCATTCGCCTTGCGCTGACGCGCGCCCAAAAGCTGTCATACTTTTAATCATTATTGGATAAACTCTCTTGAAGGAAAAAAACGTACTATACACTATTAGAGTAAAAGTAGGATATACTTCCCGCCTTTGATACCAATAGGAAAAACACTATGCGCCCAAGCAATCGAGAGCCTGATCAATTAAGAGACATTTCATTTACCCGTAATTTTACAAAGCATGCCGAAGGATCCGTCCTCGTTGCTTTTGGTGACACTAAAGTGCTTTGCAATGTGAGCATCGTACCGGGTGTTCCGCGCTTCTTAAAAGACAAGAAGCAAGGCTGGCTCACGGCTGAATACAGCATGCTTCCTCGCGCCACCCACGAACGTTGCAACCGAGAAGCACCACGCGGCAAACAAACTGGTCGCACCATTGAAATTCAACGCCTCATCGGGCGCGCACTGCGCACAGCACTCGACCTCAAGATGCTAGGCGAAAACACCGTCACGATCGATTGTGACGTGCTTCAAGCCGACGGCGGCACACGCACAGCCGCAATCACTGGCAGCTGCGTTGCACTCTATGATGCGCTTTCGCTTTTCAAGCAAAAAGGCATCATTAAAGAAATTCCGCTGAAACATTTCATTAGCGCAGTGTCTGTCGGTGTTTATAAAGACACCCCCGTACTCGATTTAGATTACGACGAAGACTCCGCTGCACAAACCGATATGAATGTGATCATGAATGACAAAGGTGAGTTCATCGAGCTTCAAGGCACGGCAGAAGACACCAGCTTTTCATTTGACGAATTGAACGCGATGCTTGCACTTGCCAAGTCTGGCGCTGAAGAAATTCAGGCAAAGCAAAAAGCGGCGTTGGGAATAGAAAAGGCAATAAACGCTTAAACTGATGACACAAAAAAAAGGGCCTAATAGGCCCTTTTTTATGAACGTCGATAAGACTAGATAGTCGTACGTGGCGTGTTATCGGCTTCTGCCGTACGCTCGATCTCGAAACCCAGACCTTTAGCCGCTTCAAGCAACGCAGGCTCCGCGTTATTCAAACGCTCCTGCCTGCTGGTATTAGCGCTGGAATTAAAGAAACCCGCACTACGACTATTTGCACCACATTCAATTTTAACTGCCATTCAATTACCCTTTATCTTCATATTCATCAACCGCCTCTTCAATCGTGTCTTTCACACGCTTGGTTGGCGGTCTTGCATCAAAATCTCTATAGCTAAAGATTAACTGATTGTTAACATCTTTAGCCACACATATTACCGAACGCTGGCCCGTCTTTAATTGATAAAGCACAAACCTCGGCGTGCCTGGTGTTTGCGCTAGCAATCTGAATTGCTTCAGCAAGGCCTGTTTTAACACTTGGTCAACAGGCACACTCTCAGTACCCAAAGCAGGCACTTCACCTTCTACTAGCTCACAAGGTTGATCACCTAAGGCATCTTGCAAAT
>DKOI01000124.1 GCA_002469885.1 Legionellales bacterium UBA7366
ATTGCTTGCCCAGTGCTGCGACCCACTTTAATGTATGGTTGGTTTGATAGAAAACATCTGGGTTGGTTGTCACGCTTTATTCAAAAAACCCCCGTGTTTCCGATCCCTGGCAGTGGGCGTTATATGAGGCAGCCACTTTACGTGGGTGATTTTTGTAATATCATCATAAGCTGTATTGAAAATAATATTACCGAGGGTGTCTATAATATTTCTGGCCATGAAAAGATTAATTATGTCGACATTATCAAAGAAATTAAAAAGGTGACTCATGCGAAGGCATTGATTGCGCATTTGCCTTATTCTTTGTTTTATTCGTTACTCTGGCTTTGGGGGCTGTTTGATAAGAATCCCCCTTTTACAACGCAACAGTTATCGGCTTTGACTGCGAAGGATGAGTTTGAAGTGATCGATTGGCCGGCAATTTTTAACGTTAAAAGCACGTCATTTAAAGAAGCGATTAAAGAGACGTTTACAGATCCTATGTACAGTAAAATAATATTGGAATTTTAAAGATGAAGCATAAAGTAGCCGTTTTAGGCGCAGGTCCTATGGGATTAGCCGTTGCATACCAGCTTGTGAAAGATGGCCATCAACCGGTGATATTCGAAGCCGATGATCGTGTGGGCGGCATGACAGCGACCTTTGATTTTTCAGGTTTAACGATAGAGCGTTTTTACCATTTTCATTGCACTTCAGATCATGCGTTTCTCGACATAGTCAAAGAGTTGGGCATTGCAGATAAAATGCAGTGGACACCCACCAAGATGGGTTATTGGTTTGAAGGGCGCTTGCAGGCTTGGGGAAATCCAGTTTCTCTTTTGCGCTTTAAAGGATTATCCTTTATGGCAAAATGCCGTTATGGGCTGCACGCTTTTTTATCGACTAAGCGGAAAAACTGGAAACCCCTTGATGATGTGGATGCGGTAACCTGGATAAAACGTTGGGTAGGCGAGGAGGCATATGAGGTTTTATGGCGTCGTTTGTTTGATTATAAATTTTATGATTTCACTGATAATTTATCAGCTGCTTGGATTTGGAGTCGTATACGCAGAATAGGGAATTCTCGTTATAGCTTAATGCGAGAAAAATTAGGTGCTTTAGAAGGGGGCTCTGATACCTTATTAAAAGCGATGAAAAAAGCCATAGAAGACGGTGGTGGAATTTTTAAGCTGAGTTGTGCTGTTAGCAAGGTGAACATACAAGATGGTTGCGTGACAGGTGTTGAGGCGTTGGGCGATACAGAACAGTTTGATAAAGTCGTCAGCACGATACCATTGCCCTTTGTGCCCCGTGTTATTCCAGATTTGCCTCGAGACGTTTTGGCTAAGTTTGAGAGTGTTAATAACATTGCGGTTGTATGCGTTATTGTGAAGTTGAAAAAGGCATTTACAGACAGTTTTTGGTTGAATGTTAATGACCCTGAAATGGATATTCCCGGTATCGTCGAGTATACCAATCTACGCATGCTAGATAACCATGTTTTGTATGTGCCATTTTATATGCCTGGCGAGCATGAGAAGTTTCAGGATTCTGATCAACTATTTTTAGACAAGGTGCGCAGTTATTTAAAGAAAATTAACCCAGAATTAACAGACGATGATTTTATCGACATGCGAGCGAGTCGTTATCGATACGCACAACCGGTTTGTGAGCCTGGATTTATGAAGAAACTCCCGCCTGTTTCATTACCAGTAAAAGGTTTGTGGGTAGCCGATACTTCATATTACTACCCTGAAGATAGAGGGATTTCAGAGAGCATTCAGTTTGGGCGAAACATGGCAAAGAAGGTTGTGTAATAAAGCATTGAGCAGTTAGGCTATCTGCTTATCGTTATGCGGGATTTTTTCGCATTACCCGTCGCTTTATTCTAGCCATAAACCACATTGTTCGAGCGTAACGCTCTCTTATTTTATGGCTTAGTAGGCGGTGAGCTTTTCTATAGTAGCCAAATTTTGGGAGGTATTCAGCTAAAAGTGGATTTACAATTTCGGTCATTAGAGATTCAGTGCTAATGCTTAAGGGGTTTTCCCAGTGCGATTGAGGATTTGGGAGCGCTTCATAGAATAGGCGCCCATCTTCGCGCCCTAAATATTCTTTGGCAATAGATTCGTTTTCTTTGGCGTAAAAATCAACAATTTTAGCAGCTAGTGCTGGAGGCATCGCAGAGTATTTATTGTTTTTGAGTTTTGGGCATAAATCTAGCGCCATTATTTTTGGGTATAAGTGTTGATATTGAAGTTGGTCGATGTCACTTTTGTTTAGTAGTCTTAGTATTTCAGTTTTTATTGCTGAATTTGATTGATTTAATTTCTCTTTAGGAATTATAAAGTTTTTTGTTGAGAATCCTATGGTTTCTGCGTAGTCCTGAAGCAACCCTTTTGGAAGCTGTTGATTTTCATAGATCCTTACAATTATTTTTTCTTTGCCAAAAATCTTTCCAAACGTTTCCAGGCAATCGTTGTAACCACACTGTTCTTCAGAGTATTGCTCAATAGTACTCGAGAGACGCCTAGTTAGGTTTTTGACTCCTTCATTATACATTGATTGAATATAGTGATCTTGTCTTCGAAGATAAATAATGATTTTTAGATCAAAGTTATCTAAACAATCCTTCATGAATTTGAAATCTTGGTTCCTGCGAAAGTTTTCGGAGCTTAAAATAATAGAGTGGGCTGTTGACGATTTTATTTCTTCGATTAATTTTATCCAATATTTTTTAGATTCATGCTGCTCGTCTATACACCTAACACGGGTTGTTTCGTGAAGCTTGAAGAGGGTGCTTAATAGGGGGTGTCCGTAACCTAATCCCACGCCAGATTTGGGGTACAAAAAACCTTGCGTAAGGAGTTCTTGGCGATTTTTATAGAGTGTGGTCTGTAGGAAAGTTGTCCCAGTTTTGTGATATCCAATGTGGAGATATAATGCTTTACGCGTCATTGTCATTTTTGAGGCTCTATTGAGGTTAACCAATGGTAAATTATATCCTTGCCTTGCGTTGACTACAACATAACCGCTGCACGTAGGCCTCATTTACGATTATATTTAGATTCAATCCTTTACATCAAACCGCTTAACTTTTAGTATGAGAATATAGCAATGTAGAAGGATTCTGAACAATGGATGTTCGAAAAAACAGCAATAAAAAAGTTGTACTGACACAACGCCAGCTGTGCGATCTCGAGTTAATTTTGAACAAAGGTTTTGCGCCTTTGTCAGGTTTTATGGGCGAGCAAGATTACCAATCGGTTTTAAACCATTGCACACTAGCAGATAATACCGTTTGGCCTATGCCGATTACCCTGGATGTGAATCAAGCAATGGCAGATTCCATCGATCTCGGCGAGACCATTAATTTAACTGACATTGAAGGGCACATCATTGCGACATTGCAGGTCTCCGATAAATGGCGGCCTGAGAAGCTTGTCGAAGCACAATCGGTTTTTGGCACTACAGATGAGACTCACCCAGGGGTCAACTACTTATTAAACATTGCTGAAGAAATTTATCTCGGCGGTGTGGTATCAAAAGTAAAAATGCCGGTGCATTATGACTACAGTCAGTTGCGTTTCACCCCGGATAATTTAAAAGCGTTCTTCAAGGAAAACGATTGGACTAAAGTGATTGGTTTTCAGACACGAAATCCTATGCACCGTGCGCATTTAGAGTTGACCTTGCAAGCAGCAAAACAAATTGATGGACATGTCTTGATCCATCCTGTGGTGGGCATGACGAAACCGCATGATATTGATCATTACACACGTGTTCGTTGTTACCAAAAAATTCTAAGACATTATCCGGCGGGCAAAGCTATTTTAAGCTTGTTACCGTTAGCTATGCGCATGGGTGGCCCTAGAGAGGCGCTTTGGCATGCTATCATTCGAAAAAATTACGGGTGTACACACTTTATCGTAGGTCGCGATCACGCAGGGCCTGGCAATGATAAGAATGGCAATCCTTTTTATGATCCGTATGCAGCGCAAGACATTGTGACGCAATACGAAGACCGCATTGGCATTAAGATGATTCCATTTCAAGCGATGGCCTATGTCAAAGAGCGTCAACTTTATTTGCCGGCTGACAAAGTGAAGGCAAATGAGACGGTATTGAACGTGTCAGGCACGGAGTTGCGTAGACGCTTGAAAACAGGGGAATCAATCCCGAGTTGGTTTTCATACCCTGATGTGATTGAAGAACTTTATAAGACGTATCCACCGGCTTCTAAGCAAGGCATCACCTTGTTCTTTACGGGCTTGTCAGGCGCAGGAAAATCCACCATTGCCAATGCCGTTGCAGCTAGATTGATGGCGATTGGCGGCCGTTCTGTGACTTTGTTAGATGGTGATGTGGTCCGCACGCATTTATCCAGTGAATTAGGCTTTTCAAAAGAGCACCGTGATTTGAATGTTCAGCGGATTGGTTATGTAGCGTCAGAAATTACGAAAGCCGGTGGTGTTGCTATTTGCGCTGCCATTTCTCCTTATGCCAGCATGCGCCAAGTTGCGCGTGATTTAGTGGAGCCAGTGGGCAGTTTCATTGAAATTTTTGTTTCTACTTCTCTTGCTGTATGCGAAGAACGCGATCCAAAAGGGCTGTATGCAAAAGTGAGAAC
>DKOI01000023.1 GCA_002469885.1 Legionellales bacterium UBA7366
TACCCTCACCCTAGCCCTCTCCCGTAAACGGGAGAGGGAATTTAAATTTGAAATTGATAAATCACAAATCGTCTCGGCCACTTCTGGCCGTTGTTAAATCAATAAAAATATAATTAGAATTCCCTCTCCCACTTGTGGGAGAGGGCTAGGGTGAGGGTAGAATATAAATTTGTCGCACAGTGCTGAATCTAGCTCACCTCCTCTCTCAGCTCCCCCGCAAAAGGTGGAGAGACGAATCTTAAATTATTCAGCAACACCCACACGTGGAAAAAGGAATTTTATTATTAAATCAAGCCGAGGTTAAATACTCATCCTTCAACTTCACATAATGCTTTGCACTGTAAGGCAAAAACTTCATTTCATCCTCAGTCAATTTACGTACTTTCTTTGCAGGACTACCAAGATATAAATACCCGCTTTCCAATACCTTGTTCTCAGAAACTAAAGTATTCGCACCCACAATCACATCATCTTGAATCACGGCGTTGTCTAAAATGATTGAACCCATGCCAATCAAACACCGATTGCCAATCGTGCAAGCATGGACAACAACGCGATGACCGATCGTCACATCATCACCAATAATTAAAGCGGCACCCTCAGGGTTCGATACACTGCGATGCGTTTCATGCCCAACAGAACCATCTTGAAAGTTCGTGCGATTACCAATGCGAATGCTCTGCACATCACCACGTAAAACTGACATTGGCCAAACGGAACAATCATCCCCCAACACCACATCACCAATCACAGCAGCTTGTTCATCGACATAAGCACGCTCACCTAAAACCGGCATTTTCTGTTGAAATTCACGAATTGACATTGGCTCTTCTTCCCTTCAAACTTTACTAAGAAGAAGCATTATAACGAATTCCTAAGGAAACGTCATGACGAAAACATGTACTCGCGCCATCATCACCGGTGTTGTGCAAGGTGTCTTTTTCCGCGCAAGCACAAAAGAAAAAGCAAACAGCTTAAACATCACAGGCTGGGTTCGCAACTTACCAACAGGTCAAGTTGAATGCGTACTGTGCGGCGACGATGACCAAATTAAACCCATGCTTGCTTGGCTACACAGAGGCCCGTTAATGGCCAGCGTCGATAGCGTTGAACATGAAAGCATTCCTTGCGAACCATTTGAAACATTTGATATTAAATAACCCTCATAAAGGACACCCTATGACAAACCCCCTACTCTCAAACCTGCATTTACCTTTATTTAATGAGATCGAAATTGATCACATTGAGCCCGCCATTGATCAGGTGTTAAAACAAAATCGGGAAGAAATTGCTGCGTTAATCGAACCCGATCACACTTTTACCTGGAACAATCTCATGGCTCCTTTAGAAGCCATTCAAGACAGACTTGATCGCCTATGGTCACCCGTCTCTCACATGCAAGGCGTTACCGATTCTGACGCATTACGCAAAGCTTATAACGCGTGCTTACCCAAACTCACCGGTTACTACACTGAAGTAGGCCAAAACAAAAAATTGTTTGACGCGATCAAATCACTGTCTGAAAATAAAGACTACAACAAACTCTCCATCGCACAGAAAAAAATTATTGAAAACGATTTGCGTGACTTTCATTTATCCGGTATCGACTTAGAAGAATCCAAGAAAAAACAATTCGCAGAACTCACAGACAAACTCAGCCAATTATCAACAAAGTTTTCTGAAAACGTTCTTGATGCCGCAGGCGCGTTTACGTTACATATTGAAAATGAACACGGTGCAGAAGGCATACCAAAACACGCGTTGGATTCGGCGAAAGAGCGCGCAGAACAAATGAACAAAAAAGGATGGGTTTTTACGCTAGAACAACCTGACTTTCTCGCCATCATGCAATACGCCGACAGTGCGCACATACGTCAACAGATGTATGAAGCCTTCGTCACGCGCGCGTCTGATGCAGGACCCAATGCTGGCATGTGGGATAACACGCAAGTTATGTTTGACATCATAGACACCAAGAAAAAAATGGCTCAGCTACTCGGATTCAACAATGCAGCTGAACTCTCACTTGCCACAAAAATGGCAAAGAACACTGAAGAAGTCATGTCCTTCCTACACAACCTCGTCTCACACGCTCGTCCTTTTGCGAAAATAGAATTTAGCGAACTAGAAGACTTTGCGTCAAAAACTGCGGGCATAAAAAAGCTTAACGCCTGGGATGTTGCTTACTTCAGCGAAAAATTACGCATTGAAAAATATGATATCTCACAAGAAACATTGCGCCCTTACTTTCAAGAAGACAGAGTTTTATTGGGCATGTTTAAAGTCGTCCATACACTGTATGACATCAACATTAAACAAATCACCGATGTGCAAACGTGGCATGAAGATGTGAAATTTTTTGAGATCACTGATAACAACGGCACGCCAAAAGCCTACTTTTATTTGGACCTCTATTCACGAAAACATAAGCGTGATGGCGCCTGGATGGATGAATGTCGCATTCGCCGTTACCTTGATAAAGACACCGTTCAACTCCCGGTTGCCTACCTCACTTGTAACTTTGCAAAACCCGCTAAAAAAGGTCAACCCGCATTACTAACACACGATGACGTCATCACCTTATTCCATGAGTTCGGCCATGGCTTACATCATATGTTAACCACCATTGATTTTGCTTCTGTCTCTGGCATCAACGGTGTTGCATGGGATGCTGTTGAATTACCCAGTCAGTTTCTGGAAAACTGGTGCTGGCAACCTGAAGTATTGCAATGGATTTCTTGTCACGTCGACACAGGCGAACACTTGCCTGATGACTTATTAGAAAAAATGAACCAAGCTAAAAACTATCATGCCGGCTTACAAATGTTACGCCAGTGTGAGTTCTCAATGTTTGATTTCATGCTCCACAGCGACTTTGACGCAAAGAACGGGTCTGCACAGGTGCAAAACATATTAGACGTTGTGCGCGCCGAAATTGCTGTCGTGCCTGTTGCGCCATTCAATCGCTTCCAACACGGCTTCTCGCATATTTTTGCTGGCGGCTATGGCGCGGGTTATTACAGCTACAAATGGGCTGAAGTATTATCCTGCGATGCCTTCTCTCTCTTTGAAGAGAAAGGCATTTTCGATAAATCTACCGGAAAAGCTTTTCTAGACTGCATTTTAACGCAAGGTGGCTCAGAGGATATGGACGTGTTATTCAAAAACTTCCGTGGACGTGCGCCTACAACTGATGCGTTATTACGCCATAGTGGATTAGGTGAGTAATTTTCTTTCATTAATGTTATGGGGCTATTGCAAGACAAAGGAGCACTGCAACTGTCCCATAATTTCTCGCTATGATTTTTAGATTTTGATTACATTAGTAAAGCGTCATTCTGGTAAAAATCAATTTAAAAAAATACCGCTTGCCTTTGTTAATCAAGGCGAGTAGAATTGTACACTTCCCTACCAAAAAGTCTCTAACAGACTGATTAAAAACAAAAAATACTCTTGCAATCATACGGGATTCCCTAGTAAGCTAGGCGGGTTTACGGGTTGTTCTAGTAGTAAAAGGGTGAAAATGATTTCTGCAAAACTCGCGCTAAAAAGCGGTGAGATTTTCGAGGGCCAAGTGCCTGATCGCCAACAAGGTGAATTCTTTGGGGAAGTTGTTTTTAATACCAGCATGGTGGGCTATCCAGAAGCCATGACCGACCCTTCTTACAGAGGGCAGATTCTTGCCTTCACTTATCCTCTCATTGGAAATTACGGCGTTCCCGATCCTAGCACGTGGGAATCAGACAAAATTCAAGTCGCCGGCATTGTCATTTCTGAAGCAGCTGAGCATTACACACACAGAGACGCTCAGAAAAGTATTACTGATTGGTGTGTTGAAAATAACGTACCCATTATGAGCGGTGTTGATACTCGCACCTTAGCCAAAACCTTAAGCCACCAAGGCGTGGTTCCTGGCGTCATCACCACAGAAAAAACCTTGCCCAAAACCTTCGTTGATATCAACGATGATAATCTCGTGGCTGCAGTATCAATTGATGCTCCCGTCACAACCGGTTCTGGCAAATACACCGTCATTGCGATTGATTGCGGCATGAAAAACAACATCATGCGCAACTTAAACGCACTGCCTCTCACGGTAAAACGTGTACCTTATAACTATGACTTCACCGAAGAAGACTATGACGCTCTCTTCATCTCAAATGGCCCGGGTGATCCTGCTATGTGTGATGAAACCGTCGCAATCTTGAAGAAAGCCATGACGTCTAAGAAACCAATCTTTGGTATCTGCTTAGGCGCCCAGCTTATGGCACGCGCGATTGGCGCAACTACTTACAAACTCCCTTTTGGTCATAGGGCGCAAAACCACCCTTGTTTAGATGAGACAACTAAACGTTGTTACCTCACCTCACAAAATCACGGATTTGCAATCGACGAAGAAAGCTTGCCCGCCCAATGGACTGTGCGATTCCGCAACTTGAATGACAACACAGTGCAAGGCATTTGGCATAACGACCTACCCTTCTTCGCCGTACAATTTCACCCAGAACACGCACCCGGCCCCGTTGATACAACGTGGTTATTTGATGAATTCTATAACACAATTTGCGAGCACACGACATGAGCACCATGAACATTAAAAAAGTATTATTACTCGGTTCAGGTGGATTACGTATTGGGCAAGCAGGCGAGTTTGATTACTCAGGCTCACAAGCGATCAAAGCATTAAAAGAAGAAAACATTTATGTTGTCTTAGTTAACCCCAATATTGCCACGGTACAAACCGATGAAAACATGGCTGATCAAATTTATTTGCAGCCGCTTAACCTAGACTCCTTAACTAACATTATTGAAAAAGAACGCCCCGATGCCATCTTATTAAGCTTTGGCGGACAAACCGCCTTAAACCTAGGGCTTGCCCTAGAAGAAGCTGGCGTGCTTGAAAAATTTGGCGTTCAAGTGCTCGGCACCAGCGTAGAATCCATTCGCCTAAGCGAAGATCGCGCTTTATTTAAAACAGAGCTCGACGCTATCGATGTCGACACCGCCAGAAGCGCGGGCGCATCCACTGTTGAAGAAGCCTTAAAAATTGCAAACGAGATTGGTTACCCTATCATGATGCGCTCTGCTTTTTCCTTAGGGGGATTAGGCTCAGGGGTTGTACACAACGAACAAACTTTACGACTTCGCGCAACAACAGCCTTAAACGGTGCGCCACAAATCCTGATTGAAGAGTGCTTGCTAGGTTGGCACGAATTTGAATATGAAATCATTCGCGATGTTGCAGGTAACACACTGACCGTCTGTAACATGGAAAATATGGATCCTATGGGCATACACACCGGCGAAAGCATTGTGGTGTGTCCATCGCAATCATTAGATAACCGTGAGTACCATTTCTTACGTGAAATTGCGATTAAGGTTGCCAATCACTTTAAGATCATTGGCGAATGCAACATTCAATATTCATACAATATGAAAACCGGTCAATACCGTGTTATTGAAATCAACCCTCGATTATCACGCTCAAGCGCTTTAGCGTCCAAAGCTACAGGTTATCCACTCGCCTTTGTCGCGGCCAAGTTAGCCTTGCATCAAAAACTCTATGAAATTAAAAACAGCGTGACAGAAAAAACCTGCGCCTTCTTTGAGCCTGCGCTAGATTATATCGTTGTTAAAATTCCACGCTGGGATACGCACAAGTTAAAAGCCGCAGAACGACGCATCGGCACCGAAATGAAAAGTGTCGGTGAAGTGATGGCCATTGGCCGTTCTTTTCCAGAAACATTACAAAAAGCTGTTGGCATGTTAAACATTGGCGCTGTTGATCTCGCTGATTACCCACACCCGATTAATGATGTGGAACAAGAAATTGCGCATGCCACCGACAGACGTTTGTTTGCGCTTTATGAATTCTTTAAAAATGGCGGCACTGTCGAACAAGCTGAAGCATTATCGCAAATCAACGCGTGGTTCTTACATCACATTCAAGCGATGGCCACACTTGAAAACACCGTTAAAACTGAAAAGCTTGACGCAGATTTATTACTGCGCGCCAAGAAAATGGGTTTTTCAGATAAAACACTGGGCCGCCTAACCGAACAATCAGAAAACGATGTTCGCACAAAACGCTTAGAGATGAACATCCGCCCTTATGTCAAACAAATTGACACCTTAGCCGGCGAATGTGACGCGCAAACCAATTACCTTTATTTAAGTTATCACGGGCAAGCGCATGATTTAGCCCCGCAAGATGATCCAGCCGTGATTGTATTGGGTTCCGGGCCATACGCCATCGGTTCCTCGGTTGAATTTGATTGGTGCGCCGTGAATACGTCTCGCCGATTAAAAGAGCTTGGCGAAAAAACGATTATCATCAACTCGAATCCTGAGACGGTTTCTACCGACTACGATGAATCTGACAGGCTTTACTTCGAGCAGCTCACTGCAGAACGTGTACGAGACATTGCTGATTTTGAAAATCTAAAAGGCATTATTGTGTCTGTCGGTGGACAAATTGCAAATAATCTTGTGAATCCGTTGTCGAAGCACGGCTACCCTATCCTAGGCACGGATCCAAAATATATTGATATGGCAGAAGATCGTGAGAAATTCTCATCATTATTAAACACCATGCAAATCGATCAACCTGCATGGATTGCTGTGCACAGCTTCGAGGCTGCGTGTGAATTTGCTGATCGTGTAAGTTATCCTGTGTTAATTCGTCCTTCCTTTGTATTATCGGGCGCTGCGATGAACGTTGTGTTTAACAAGGCCCAACTTGCACAATATTTAAAAGAAGCTTCACTGGTTTCCAAAGAACATCCGGTCGTAGTCTCCCAATTTATTGAGAATGCAAAAGAATTAGAGATTGACGGTGTTGCTGACAAAGGCGATGTCATTATCGAAGCGATGTCTGAGCACATTGAAAATGCGGGCGTTCACTCAGGCGATGCCACTATCGTACTGCCACCGCAAAAACTCTATCTTGAAACCATTCGTCGCACGAAAAAGATTACGCGACAAATTGTGAAAGCATTAAATATAACAGGCTCGTTCAATATCCAATTTATTGCAAAGAACAATGCAATCAAAGTGATTGAGTGCAACCTTCGCGCCTCACGCTCAAGCCCGTTTGCATCGAAGGTGACGAACCATAACTTTATCCGCATTGCGACTGAAGCCATTATGGGCAAACACGTTCGTCGCGACTATGAAACATTAGAGCTTGAATACGTTGGCGTGAAAACACCGCAATTTTCATACTCACGACTCAAGGGCGCAAACCCTGTGGCTCATGTGGAAATGGCTTCAACCGGTGAAGTGGCCACTATGGGTGATAACTTATTAGATGCGTTCTTAACCTCATGGAAAGCAACCGAGCAAAACATTAAGCGTAAACGTATTTTTGTCAGCATCGGCGGGCACAACAAAGCACGCTTCTTAACTGCGCTGAAAAAATTAGACGACCTAGGTTGGGATATTTACGCCACTGAAAACACCAATGACTATTTAGCGAAAAACGGTGTGGGCTCTGTCTTTGTTTATAAGGCATGTGATGAAGACGAACCTAACATTAAAACCATCATTACAAACCACGAAGTTGACTTAATCATCAATATTCCACGTGCGAAGCAATATGTGACGCACGACCAGATCACCGATGGATACGTTCTTCGCCGCTTAGCGATCGATCATCATATTCCACTGATCACTAACGTTCAAACCGGACAACTCATGCTAGAATGCCTAGCTGAACTGCCTGAAAATTATTTAAAAGCTAAATCATGGAATGAATATGTGGGAAATCACCCACAAAAAGAAGCTGCCCCTATCCTGGAGACCTCATGAAAAACACCCTTTTTGGCCGGAGCATTATCTCCATCAGCGACTTGAGCACTGATGATATTAATTTAATCTTAGATACGGCTGAAAAAATTAAGAAGAAACCGCACCCTGACTTATTACGCGGCTTAGTCTTATCAAGCTGTTTTTTTGAACCTTCCACACGAACACGCTTATCTTTTGAAGCAGCTGCCTTAAAACTTGGCGCTGGCGTGATCGGTTTTACCGATGATAAATCCACATCTGCTGCGAAAGGCGAAACGTTGAGTGATGCCATTCGAGTGATCGCAGGCTATGCCGACGCTATCGTATTAAGACACCACCAAGATGGCTCAGCCAGATTGGCAAGCGATGTGTCTCACAAACCCGTCATTAACGCAGGGGACGGCGCAAACCAACACCCTTCACAAACACTGCTTGATCTATTCTCTATTCGTGAGTGCCAAGGCAAACTCGACGGGCTAAACATCGCCTTTGTCGGTGACTTGAAATACGGTCGCACCACACACTCACTGACGCAAGCACTTTGCAATTATAAAACACGCTTCTTTTTTGTTTCCCCAGAAAATTTAATGATGCCAAATCACATATGTGAGCATATCAAAAAGTCACGGAACAAGTTTTCGTGCCACTTGGATGTCAGCGAAGTGGTTAAGAAAGTTGACATCCTTTACATGACGCGCATTCAGAAAGAACGTTTTGCTGAAGATGAGCTGCGTGAGATGTCAAAACACTACGTATTAAAAAGTGATATGTTAAAAGGCGTGAAAGAGAATATGAACGTTTTACACCCCTTACCACGTGTTAAAGAAATTGACGTGGAAGTTGACGACACCCCACACGCCTATTATTTCCAACAAGCCGAAAACGGTGTTCACGTGCGCCAAGCGATGCTTGCGCTTTTATTAAAAAATTCCCCTTTTGCAAAGGATTAAGTCATGACAAAAACAGTTTCCGTCAGTGCAATTAAACAGGGCACTGTGATTGACCACATCACACCCGGCCAAGCCGTGAACATCATTCGCATGCTAGGCCTTACCAACGATCAACACCAAATGACCGTTGGCCTGAATCTAAAAGGCAAGAGAACATCATTTAAAGATCTGATTAAAATCGAAAATCGCACCTTATCAGACTTCGAGGCACAAGAAATTGCTGTGCTCTCACCGGGCGCTACCATCAACCTTATTGATGACTATAACGTCTCTAAAAAGATTAAAGTGTCTCTTCCTAATGATATCAGTGGCATTCTAGTTTGCCCCAACACGAACTGCGTGACACATTCAGAGCCTGTTAAAACCTTATTTTATTTGCAACAGCAAAAAGACACCATTCGATTAACCTGTCGCTATTGCGAAAAAGCATTCAAACGCGATGACATTAAGGAATACTGCGCATGACAATTTTTTTAGGGGCTAAAGACATTCATGGTGACGCAGTTGAGCTTAACGTTGATGACAATATCGATACGCAAATCGATGCGAGCGGCCTAACAGTCCTCCCTGGCCTAATCGATCCACACGTACACTTTAGAACTCCTGGCCAGGAATACAAAGAAGATTGGCGCACCGCTTCGATGGCTTGTGTTTGTGGCGGCTATACGACCGTGTTTGACATGCCAAACAATACCCCTGCGTGTATTACAGCCGAAAGACTCGCCGATAAAAAAGCGATTATTGATTCGCAGCTTAGTGACGCTGACATCCCATTAAATTATGGTTTATATATTGGCGCGGATAAATTAAGCTTTTCTGAAATCCCAAAAGTCAAGGGCGACGTTGTCGGCATGAAAATATTCATGGGCTCATCCACCGGTGACTTGCTCATGGACGACGATGAAAGCTTACACCAAGCGTTTGAGCTAGCCGCTAAACTCGATATGTTAATAGCGATTCACGCTGAAGATGAATGCATGATTCAAGAACGCACCGAATTATTCAAAGCTGATACTGAGTTTAGCACGCATTCCAAAATTCGCTCGCCTGAAGTGGCTGCAAAAGCCGTTGAAAAAGCCATTAGCTTATCGGAAAAATACGGTACTCGACTCTACCTATTACATACCAGCACAAAACTGGAATTAGAACTCGTTGCAAAAGCAAAAGCAAAAGGATTACCGGTCTACGCCGAAGTCTGTCCGCATCACTTATTCTTAAACGAAACCGCTTATGCCACCTTAAAAGGTCGCGCGCAAATGAACCCGCCGCTTCGCAGCGAAGAACAAAGACTTTATTTGTTTGATGCTATCAACAATGGGCTTGTTGACACCATTGGCTCTGATCACGCGCCGCATACGATTGCTGAAAAAGACAGCGCGTACCGTCAAGCGCCTTCTGGCGTGCCCGGCATTGAAACCACGCTTTCACTGTTATTAAATGCTTACAATGACAAATTGCTCACGCTCGATCAAATTCAATCGCTCACCAGCGGGCATGCACGTGAAATGTTTCACTTGCCTAAGTCCACTGACTCGGTGCTTGTTGATTTGAACTTAACAAAAACGGTTGTTGGAAAAAACCTAAAAACAAAATGTGCATGGTCGCCTTATGAAGGAATGTCACTTACCGGCTGGCCTGTTTACACCTTACTGAACAATCGTGTATTTGATTTGGAGAAAATTCGTGGATAAGAAAGACATTATTTTAAAGCTACATGAAATCGGCGCGATTCAAGTCGGCGAATTCACGCTTGCCAGCGGTCTTATTTCAAATGTGTATATTGATATCCGCCGCATCATTTCTTACCCCTCCTTACTCAAAGCTATTTCAGAAGAAATGTGGTCTCACCTCTCGGGCACACAAGCTGATTTAATTTGTGGCGTTCCCTATACCGCATTGCCTATTGCAACGCATATGTCTATCGAACAAAACGTTCCGATGATTATGGTACGTAAAGAAGCGAAAAAATACGGCACTAAAAAACAAATTGAAGGCGTGTATAAGAAAGGTCAAACCTGTTACATCATTGAAGACTTAGTCACAACAGGCGGCAGCGTTATTAAAGTGGCTAATCTACTAGAGGCTGAAGGCTTATTGATTAAAGACGTGGTTGTCTTAATTGATAGACAACAAGGTGGTAAGACCGCCTTGCAAGAAAACAACTATCAACTGCATGCCGTATTAACCATTACCGAAGTGTTTGACGTATTAGCTAAAGAAAATCGATTGACCTCAACTGAAGAAGATCTTGTCGACCAATATTTTAAAACCTTGGAGTTCTAATGACATTAGAAAATCGCGCCGCCGCTTCCCCGAACGCTATGGGCAAGCGCTTGTTTGAAGTCATGCTCGAGAAAAAATCCAACCTCTCCGTGTCTGCGGATGTGACCACCAAAGCTGCACTCTTAGACGTTGCTGATCGCTTAGGTCCTCTGATGTGCGTCCTCAAAACTCACATCGACATTATCACGGACTTTGATGAAGACTTAACTCAACAGTTAAGAGCCTTAGCGGACAAACATAACTTCTTGATTTTCGAAGACCGTAAATTTGCAGACATCGGTAACACCGTCAAAAACCAATACCAAGGCGGCATTTATCACATCGCCGAGTGGGCCGACATCATCAACGCACACGTTGTGCCTGGTCCTGGTATTATTGAAGGATTAGCTGAAATTGGCCTCCCCAGAGGCGCTGGGCTCTTATTATTGGCCCAAATGAGCTCCAAAGGCACGTTAGCTGAAGGAAGCTATACAAATCAAGCAGTTGCGATGGCGCAAGCTAATCAAAATTTTGTCATGGGGTTTATTTCTCGTACACGTTTATGCGATAATTCAGCCATGATACACATGACACCTGGCGTTAAATTACAAGCCGGTGGTGACGGGCTAGGACAGCAATACATAACACCTGAAAAAGCTATAGAGGATGGAAACGATATCATCATTGTTGGTCGAGGTATTATTGAAGCAGATGACCCTGTCGGGATTGCGTCACAATATCGAGATCGTGCTTGGAATTCTTTACTTAACAGAAGAGGTTATTAATGGAGACGCTCGATATGTCTGAACTTGAACTTACAACAACACACGTTGATTTAAGTCTTTCTGAATTAGTTGAAAAAGCGTTAGAGCGACAAGAAGGCGTTTTGTCTTCTAACGGCGCACTGACAGTCACTACCGGCGAACGATCAGGCCGATCCCCCAAAGACCGTTTCATCGTAAAAGATGATACCACTGAAAACACAGTTGACTGGGGTGTTATCAATCAAGCTGTTTCTGAAGAACAGTTTGCTAGTCTCTGGAACCGTGCTGTTGCACACATTAACGAACGTGAAGCGTTTGTCTCTCATTTAACTGTCGGCGCAAGTGAAAAATATCACCTTCCTGTTAAAGTCGTGACTGAAACGGCTTGGCACAATGCATTCTGTCATTGCTTGTTTATTGAAAAATCCTCACCTGAGTCTGACCAACAGTGGACAATCTTAAATGTCCCTAGTTTGAAAACTGTCCCTTTTAAAGATGGCGTGAATAGCGATGCTTCATTACTCATTAACGTCACACAAAAGAAAGTCTTATTGTGCGGTTTGCGTTATGCCGGTGAAATGAAGAAAGCGATGTTCTCTATGATGAACTTCTTGCTACCTACTCACAGAGTCCTACCTATGCATTGCGCATCCAATGTGGGTGAGAATGGCGACGTTGCATTATTCTTCGGATTATCAGGTACAGGTAAAACAACTCTCTCTGCTGACCCTGAGCGCTTCTTGATTGGTGATGATGAGCACGGCTGGTCTAAAGACGGCGTGTTTAACTTTGAAGGCGGTTGTTACGCTAAGTGTATCGACCTCAGCCATAAAAATGAGCCTGTTATTTGGAACGCCATTAAAAACAACGCGATCATGGAAAACGTTGTGTTGAAACCCGATAGCCTAGATCCAGATTATACTGACACCTCTCTCACACAAAACACGCGCGCAGCTTATCCTTTAGAGCACATTGAAAAACGTGTTCTTGAAAACCAAGCGGGCGAGCCTCAAAACGTATTGTTCTTAACATGCGATCTTTACGGTGTATTACCCCCCGTCTCTAAGCTCACGAAAGAACAAGCGGCTTATTATTTCTTAAGCGGATACACAGCACTCGTTGGCAGCACTGAAGTCGGTCAAGGCACAGGCATCAAGCCAACCTTCTCGACATGCTTTGGCGCACCGTTCTTCCCACGTCCTGCAAGTGTGTATGCAGACTTGTTAATGGAACGCGTGGAAGAGTCAGGTTGTAATGTTTATCTCGTCAACACTGGCTGGTCTGGTGGCGCTTACGGCAAAGGCGGAGAACGTTTCACAATTCCTGTGACACGCTCTATCGTTAAAGGTATTTTATCTGGCGAATTAGAAAATGCTGAGTACCAAACTGTACCGGGCTTCAACCTTCAAGTGCCAACAGCACTCGGTGGCGTTGATAGCACACTGTTAAATCCTATCGATTCTTGGAGCGACAAAGCAAGCTTTGCCAAAGCGCAAAAGGACTTGATGGAACAGTTTGCTGAGAACTTTAAAAAGTTTGATGTGGCTGAGGCTATTGTTAAGGCAGGCGTCGATTTAGATAATGCCTAATAACGTTCAAGATGCACCATTAGGTAAAACGTCGGATTATATTACTCAATATGATCCGACCTTACTTTTTCCCATTCCTCGCCAATTAAAACGTGATGAAATCAATATTACAGGTGAGCTCCCTTTTTTAGGCGAAGACATTTGGACAGCCTACGAACTATCCTGGTTGAATGCAAAAGGAAAACCGGTTGTCTCCTTAGCCGAATTTCGCTTTCCTTGCACCACACCGAATCTTGTTGAATCAAAATCCTTTAAACTTTATTTAAACTCGTTGAATCAAACGCGTTTTGATTCTGAAACCCATGTGTTGACGACATTGCAAAATGATTTATCCGATGCTTCAGGCGGTGACGTTTTAGTCGAGCTTATTCATATCAACGACACAATAACCACAGAAAGATTATCCGGCACACTGATTGACGACCTAGACATTGACGTGAATACCTATCAGCTAACACCTGGCCTATTATCTGTTAGCGACACGACCGTAGAAGAAACCTTATCCTCCAATTTATTGAAATCAAACTGCCTAGTCACCGGTCAACCCGATTGGGCTAGCGTGACGATTGAATATAAAGGTCCAAGAATCGACAGAGAAGGCCTGTTAAAATATATTATTTCATTTCGTGAACATAACGAGTTTCATGAGCAATGCGTTGAACGCATGTTTATGGACATTACCGAACATTGCAAGCCGACCGAATTATCCGTATACGCGCGCTACACACGCCGCGGCGGCTTGGACATTAATCCGTTTCGCTCCACGCAGAATGAAACCAAAGAGAACCGACACACAATAAGGCAGTAAGATGATTAGGCATTTATTTAAACGAATCAAACATGCCGCCACATGGCGATTGCTTTTCCTACAATCCCTCTGCTTCAAACCAAAGCGGGTCCTTAGATTGGATAACTCGCTAAAGCCTGGCGTAAATTTAGTTGGCTATGCCGGCGCTCGGCTGGGGCTTGGGGAACATGTACGCATGTCAGCTAAAGTATTTAATACGGCAACTGTAGATTTCGGGGTAATAAACCACACCTTAGGTTGTGAGACAAGACAACACAATGAGCTGTTGTGTGATAAGCATATGGAGAAAAACATCTTCAAGGCCAACCTTATTCATATTACAGGCCATGCCTTATTACCGGCAAGCGCTAAACTCGAGCGGGATTTTTTTCGGAACCGATACAATATACTTTATCCGGCCTGGGAGCTGTCAAAATGGCCGAAGGCTTGGTGGGCTCATATCAACCCTCTCATTGATGAACTCTGGGCGCCGACTCACTTTATCTACGATTCTATTATCGCAGAAAATCCAACCATACCCGTAAAGCATATGCCGGTAAGTGTGTCACTACCAAACATTCCACACTATGAACGAGAGCATTTCAACTTACCGCAAAAACCTTTTCTATTTTTAGGTAGCTTTGATTTTTTATCACATATTGAAAGGAAAAATCCTCAAGCTACTGTTCAAGCATTTAAATCTGCTTTTCCAGAAAGCTGTCAAAACGTAGGCTTGGTTTTAAAAGTAATGAATGCTAACACCAACGATCAACGCTGGAAGGCTATGCTTGATTTAATCGATAAAGACCCTAGAATCTTCGTCATTGATAAAAAATTAAGCCGGAATGAAATGCTGGGCTTATACACTGTCACTGATGCGTATGTGTCACTGCATCGATCTGAAGGCTTTGGGTATGGCCCTGCTGAGGCTATGTATTTGAAGAAGCCTGTCATTGTGACTAATTATTCAGGCAACATTGATTACACGAAAGCAGATAACGCTTGCCTAGTGGACTTTGAACTCATCAAAGTTAAGCCTAAAGAATACATCTACAGCAAAAACCAGGTTTGGGCTGATGCGAATATAGAACACGCAGCATGGTATATGCGAAAACTTGTCAACGAACCTCTCTATGCCGCTAACATTGCAGAACGTGGCGCGCAGTTTATTCATGAGCATCATAACCCTACTGTGATCGCAAAGAATTATACGAAGCGATTGACCGAGTTAGGGCTCGTTTAAACTGGAATGTAGACCAATTAAAGCTTTAAAGAATCTCTGTAAGCTGGTGTAGTATTTTATTCATTGGAAGAATTGTGACTTCATCTAAATATTCTGCTCTATCACCCCCATAGACCAAATAGCATTTGGCCATTGGATAATCTTTTTTAAACTCTCTTAAGCCAGAAAGGTCTGATTTTTGATATTTTGATTTTCGTTTAACTTCGAAGGCTAATAACCCTCTTTCCCCATAGGCTATAAAGTCTACTTCAACACCGGAGCGTGTTCGCCAATAATGTAAACTGTACCCCAATCGGTTGTAATCATTATAAGCTCTCAGGTGCTGTAAAAATAAAGTTTCCAATCCTGCTCCATCTAGCTCATCTACAGTATCAAGTGGACCACGCGGACGTATGCTTCGATAAACACCAACATCAAAATAGTAAAACTTCGGTGATGATACTAATTGTCTTTTGGCTCGCTTGGTGAAGATAGGTAACGTAGTAGCTATAAGCAAATCTTCTAAAATAGAAAAATAGCTTTCTACTGTTCGACGATCTAATGCCGACTCTCTGGCAATAGCAGATAAATTCAATGTGTTTCCTTGGGAAAAGCTAGCAATCTCCATAAAACGAGTAAAGTCTCCTAAATTTCGTGTAAGCCCTTCTTGCAAAACTTCTTCTCGCAAATAAGTCACAACATATGTTTCGAGGAAATGCTTGGGATCTTTTGTTTGCACAGCTTTAGGAAGTAACCCATATAATAACGCATGATTCATATTGAAATCACTGCCCAGCTCTTTCGCAGTGAGCGGGTGCATATAATAATTCAGCGCTCTACCCGCCAACAAATTCACGCCTCTTTTTTTAAGGTTGCGGGCACTCGAACCCGTTAAAATAAACTTATGGTGTTTATGCTCAATCAGGCGATGCACTTCATTCATTAACTCTGGAATTTTCTGAACTTCGTCTATAATGATCCAATGATCATAATCATTGGGGATTAAATCAACCAACCTACTGGGGTCAGCTGTTAGATCTTTATAAAGCGAACTGTCTAACAAATCAAAATAGAGCGCATCTGGAAAATTTGATTTAACCCAATACGTCTTCCCTGTGCCTCTAGGGCCAAATAATATCAGGCTCTCAGCTGAGTCCTGGTCTATTTCTAAACTTCTTTTATACATTATCAGCTCCAAAGTGCATTTTACCGGATAAAGAGGCTCGCTTGCATAATAACAAATTATAGCATATTTACATCTCGATGTATAAATTGCTGGGAGAATTGCACATTAACCCGGAAATATGTAGAGACTTCCTGGGTCTAAGGTATAAATCAATAAGTTACATTAGAGAGGATAAATGAGCTAATCAGCTAAGATAACTGGATTGCGCACTCCATCAATCAAAGGTAAAATACAACTCCTTGAATATAGCTTGACGACTTAAAGGAATGGACTCCACAACATGGCTAAAATCGGTGTTTTCACAATTGGCTCCAAAAATTATCTTGCCTATGCAAGAACATTGTTAGCATCTGTTTCAAAACATAACCCTGAATACGAGACCTATCTCTGCTTAGCTGATCAAATTGATGATCATTTTGATCCTGAAATTGAATCTTTCACAACGATAACCTCTGATCAATTGAATATTCCCACATTTGATGACATGACCTTGCGATATAACATCATGGAATTTAATACGGCTGTTAAACCGTTCATGTTTGGGTGGCTGTTTGAGAAGACTGACTTAGATGCCATTATCTATCTTGATCCTGACATATTGGCGTATTCTACATTTGACGAACTTGAAAAGATTTTTCAAGACGGCGCCTCAGTTATATTAACGCCACACTACACAAAGCCACTTGAAGACGGCTGCATTCCAGATGATTACAACATGATGCGTACAGGTGTATTTAATCTCGGATTCATCGCGGCGCGACGTTGCCAAGAAGCGATCGATTATATGCAGTGGTGGGGAAGGCGCTTATCGTTTCAATGTATTGCAGATTTCAGCAAGAATTTGTTTGTCGATCAAAAGTGGTGTGACTTAGCACCCTGCTTTTTAGAAAATCTGCATGTATTAAAACACCCTGGGTACAATGTTGCATATTGGAATCTAGCTGAGCGTGATGTGAAGAACGATGGCGATTGGACTGTGAATAATCAACCTCTCGCATTCTTTCACTTTAGCGGCGTTCACCCAGAGAAAAAACACATTGTTTCGAAATATCAAGATAGATTCAACTGGGGTGATATAAAACCGCTGCAGCCCTTATTTGAAAACTACGCAGAACAGTTACTCTTGAACGGTTGGAAAAAAAGTACGAATTGGCCTTATGCTTACTCAACCTTGATAGACAAAACAGCAATCCCTGATAGCGCTAGAAAGCTTTATCACTTGAAGACACCTAAACCATTGACTTGCGATAAAGCTGAAATTGAAAAACACTTTGTCGATCTTTGCAATGAAAAAACCAAAGACATTAGATCTGACAAATCAACAACTATAACGCAATTGATGCACTTCATTTATCAAGACTCATCTGAGTTACAGCACGCTTTTAATCTGAGCTCTAAGAATGGCCGGCAAGAATATGTTTCTTGGTTTAATACGGCCGGATTAGATCAATATGGGTTATCCGACAAATTTTCTAACAATGACTCCATAAACATCACGCCATCAGCTCGCTTAAAAATACTATCACTATTTCTAAAAGGAATTATGAATATTGAAAAAGCCGTTAAGCGACTGTCGAAATGTATTCCTAAAGATAAATATGATGC
>DKOI01000089.1 GCA_002469885.1 Legionellales bacterium UBA7366
GTAGGCTTGCAGAAGCAGGTCATCACACCGGTGAGATTAGTGCGCAGAATGTTGGTGACTTGCTGGTGCGCTTAAGTCAAAATGATAGAGTGAAGCCACAAGAAATTGCCAATGCCTTGTACGGTATCGCAAAGCTAATGCCTAAACAAAAACTCAGTGATGAGCTTATGATAGCCATGAATAGCTCGGTTGATACACTCCTCTCTATGAAAGACCCTCGTCGAGCTGCAAATGTTTCAGTTTGTGCCCATGTATTGTTTAAGATGCATGGTAAACTTTCCAAGGAAGTTGAAAGCATGCTTATAAAGGATCGTCCAAGGCCACTGCCTATTCAAGAAAATTTGGTTAAACTTTTAGCGCAGAACTTCCAAGGATCTAGGCCTGAAGCAGAGAAGCTTGTTGGCTCGTGGTTTGTTGATGTTCAATTTACGTATCAAGGTAAGAAATATATTGTTGAGATAGATGGTAAGCAGCACTATGATGAAGAAAGAAAACTTATGCCCAAAGACGTTGCTCGTGATAACGCACTTCAAGAAATGGGGTATTATGTTTTTCGTTATTCAAACCGCCTTTCTGCAGATAAGATTATTGAACAATTGATTGCGAAAATTAAAGCTAGCGAGCGACTTGCTGGTCAAGATTCGGATCGTGTAACTTTATCACCGCTGACTGCAGCGGAACAGAAAACAATGGTTGGAGAGAATGGTGCTGTGGATTCATGTCAAGAAGGTAGCGGGTTGGCTCTTGGACCCCGGCAGCCACAACGAAAAAAGAAAAAACCTAATCCGAAGGAGGAAAGGGTGGCTGATTTTTCCTCACCCGCAAGTCAGAGTTTTTTTCAGCAAGCTTACGGCGACAGCCACTCTACTGGCGCTAGCGCTTCGGGCACCGCAGCCAAGCTCAACAGGGGGAGAACTGGTTGAAGGCGTAATTGGTCGTGCCGGCCTTTTCACAGCGAAGGGGTAAGTACATAGCGCTAATTTGGTGCCGGCCCATCAAATTGGCGAACCAAATGATTTTCATGAATCGGCTTATTATGCTTAGAGTTCGTTGTCACCTTGATTTTCCTTTTTGCCCTTGGGGTTAGGTCATTTTCATTTATCCGGTGCGCTATGCGATACTCACGGCAAACCTCATTTTGAACACGTAGATCATGGTATATGCGTCTATAACCATCAGTTTTTCTGCTAGCACCAAAGCTTGCTATGGCAGCTGACAGCAGCCGTTCATTTCAAAGCTCACGTTTAGTTTTAGGCCGCTTTGGCCACGCATAAAACCCACTACATGAAACACAAAACACTGAACACATTCTTTAAATAGAAGAAACGTCGCTATTCTTCGCGATAAACTCAAATTTTACTTTTCGTTCTCGGCAAAGAATATGGCGGCCTTTTTTTTATATTTCCCGCTCCTCCTTTAGGCGGGCATTTTCTTTGCGCAAACGATTTAGCTCATCCACTAGATTGCTCTGCTTGCCAGCTTCATCCGGAATGGTGGGCGTTTTGTTTTTTTTTATCCAGTAATAAAGAGTTGCCTCTTTTATGCCTAGATCGCGCGCTTTAAATGGGGGCAGATCGGCTTAACAAGGTGTACGGCAATAGAAGACCACATCAAGCGAGGTCACCGCTAAACTGTAAGTTTACGGCAAGCATGTGTGACTAGGCGCAACCTGATTTGGTAGTCTAAACCCTATTATTCACAAGAGGCAGGGCTATGCAGAACGATATCCCGTCATTGGAAGGCGTAAAATCCCACTTTGATCATTGGCGCGCAACGCGCCCTTAACGCTGCAAAATTCCGTCAACTCTGTGGGGTAAAGTCAAACCGATTATTGGTCATTACTCCCTGACCAGTATCACACAAGCTCTTTGCATCAATTGCGGTCAAATTAAACAGCACGTTCAATCTAACGATGGCATTCAGTTTGTTGATGTCAGCGACAGTCTTGCACCATTCTTCGCTAACCGCGCTACTGATAATAAATCTGCCCCAGTCGTTCAGGATAAAGTGTTAACAGTATCAATTGAAATGCGGCGAGCAACTGGCGAGGTTTTAAATATTAACGCGCTGCCGATGTCTTCATTATGCGCTGGCCTCACCTCCACCACAGAGTATATAATGGTACCCCTTATGCTTTCTGTCACTGATGCTATTTTGAGGGTGGATACTTTTGGTTGACTCCCATCGAGTAAAAAGAGCGATATTGTTGGTGTGAGGAGGTTGTAATGGTAAAATAAATTAACAACTAGCGCGCTGTACTATTAATGAAAGTATTAGCATCACGTCAATAGGGGGCAGGCAATGCAAAATTTTGAAAGAATGACATCAGAGACGTTACCAAGCTTAGGCTTTGAAGTGGCTAGCGCTCGTGAGCAAGCACCCGGTGCTTTATCCTCTACGCAGATCGGTGAGAAAAAAGCTGTAACGGGACCTTACGTTACCCCTAAAACACAGAGCGAAACTGATTCGCAAGGGACTATCCAAACCGCAATCCAGATGATGATAGAGAAAGGACTAAATGCGCTCGATATTAGCCTACCTACGGCAGGCGGCAGCGCTCAAGCTCAATTCAAGCTCTATAAAGCTGAAGGCACACCAGATAATGGCGAAACAGTGATTGGCAAAAAAGACGGAAAGCCCGCCTATTTCCTGTTTGAGTCTAAGCGCGAGGGTGCTTCTGGCGGTTTCGGCATGGTGACTGACGCTTGGTTGGTGAATGAAAAAACAGATTACCGTGCTTTAGGGCAAGCTAAGTATGTGGTTAAGTATCAAGCAGCTAAAGAGCCTGTGCCCGGCACGTATCAACGAGAGTTATTTTTTCATCAGCAACTAGAGCGTGAAACATTTTCAGACGTCACAGGTATATATGGTTTAGACGTTGCTAATCCACGACGAGTTTATTTTTTTAATACCAAGGAATCTAATTTTTTTTTATGTCAAAGGCACCTGGAAAAGATGCCTTTGAACAACATTCAGCGTTATGGAGTAAGCAAGGTCCTAGTTTTAACCAGCGCTTAGAGGCAGTTAATTTAATGCTTTTGAACTGGATTGTGTTTATTAACGGTAATGGTTTGATTCATCTTGATATAAAACCTGAAAATATTATGATCAACTTTTCGAAAACCTTGAGTGTTAACTTAATTGATTTTGGTGCTAGCCTTACAACTGAAGAAGCCAAAGCCGGTAAGGTTGGGGTGAGGACTGCGCGTTTTGCTGCGCCAGAATTATGTTTCAAAGCGGGTCTAGGCAGTGAAATGTCAGATGTATTTTCACTCGGTCTTGTCATTACGCTGTTATTTGGAGGTTACTTTAATAGGTATCAAGCTCTCTACGGCAAAAATTGCCCGCCTAATTGGCCTGTTGGGTTTGAGAATATTTTTTGCAACAGAGATCTTCCATCAAGAATGCCACTATTGCGCTCAACGGAAAGTATTAATATTCTTGATGAGGGGTTTGTTTATTATGCCACTATTTTGATGTTATCTCGTGCGGTGAATGAGAACCTACGGGAGCGCCCAACGGGTATTGAATTATTCCAGTATTTTGGTGTTTTGAGAAGATACTTTGCTACTCTCGAGAAAGTAAAAGTAGCCCAGAGGCCTGAAGAGCTAAAAGAGTTGAAGGCAGAGCAGTTTTCGACACTGAGAACATTGCTATCATTGGCCGGCGATGAACCAAAAGAAGGCGTTAATAATAATTCAGGTATTTTGTGTCGTACGGAGTTCATTTCAATTAATTGTCAGTTATTTAAAAGGGACACCTATTCAAGTTCACGCCAGGAGCCTGCTCAAGAGACTAAGCCCTCAGCGCTACATCTTGCTATGCAAACTGTACCGCCAGTGTTAGATAGAACAGTTCTTGCTGACTATGATCGAGGGTTTGAGGAACCGCAAGCGCTGGGCCGAACGGGGGTCAGTGACTATTCCCTTTTTTCCGGCACCGTCTTTTCTGTAGCACGGCCAGCGTTAAATCAAACAGCTTCCGGTGATTATGATAAAGTGTGTAAGACATCACCAGTGTTAAGAAGTCGCCTTTAAAAATAAATGATACTGATAAGGCAGGCTCGGTTCGGCTTTTATTTTTTGGCGATCATATGCTTCCCTGCTGCGAGGCGGGGAAGGCCGCAGCCTGACCTTAGTTGTTCCCGGTATCCAGCACCTATGATGCGCAACTGCTGAGTAACTGCATTCAAGTCCCATTAGTATAGAAATTTTCTATAAATATGATTGGTATCAATTAAGTCTTCTAAAAAAACGATGGTGACTTGCGACATATTCAGAGCTCCTTGTTTTTTACAGTTGAACGTTAACAAATTTTAAGGACCTAGATAATATGATAGAGAAAAAAATATTATATTCTCGCGCAACTCTATTACGCAGGAATATGACCCAAGCCGAACGTTGCTTGTGGGATGCTCTTCGCAATCGACGCTTAGCAAAATTAAAGTTTAGAAGGCAAGTTGTTTTTGGGAATTATAGCGTTGATTTCTTTTGTCGTGAGAAACAATTAGTTATTGAGCTTGATGGAGGGCTGCACATAAAGCGTCAAAAAAAAGATTTCAAAATAACACGCTTTCTTAGTAGCCAGGGCTTTACAGTTATT
>DKOI01000126.1 GCA_002469885.1 Legionellales bacterium UBA7366
ACACTTTCCAGGCGTGCGCCTTAAGCCGCTCAGCCATCTCTCCACTTAACTAACATTTTTGTTCTCAGCTCGAGACATCCCTGCCCTAAACCGGCGAACATAATACCTGAAAATCCTGAAACCCTATAGCCCCTATCCATTTATTATTGGAAAAACATCAAAATCGACTCTTTTGTAACCACAGGTGTGATCACCGTTAATCCTCTCTTAAGGTTTCAGCCCGCAGCTTAAAGTATACTAAGCCATAATAAAACCAATAAACGCGCAAAATATGTGCAAAATAGAGGGGCTTAAAAAATGCATGCATATACGTTGAACCAAGATTTAATACAAAGAACCCCAGTAGAAGACTCAACCTGCAGGCGCTTTTTAAAAAACGTTCTTAGCGAATACATTCCTATCATGATGGCGTGCACGACCAGCAACTTAACCTACTTCTCCCGAGGCATTGCCATGGCATACCAACGAGGCATAAACACCGACGAAATGACGTTAATGTTAGAAACTAGCATCGCACCCGCTATCATTCTACCTTTTTACTACCATTGCAAAATAAAACCAAGGATTAAAGAATATGAACACCGACATGACACAGGCGCTGACCCTAAACCCCTTTATCAATTCAAGATGCAACTAAAATACTTAGGCATACTGTTCGACTCAGTAGCAATATCCTCGATTGCTTTACCCTTTATGCTTAACAAAGACAATCCCATCACTGAAAATATGACAACATTTGGAGTTTATGCGCTAGGAAGCGCAGCGCTTAACTGCACACTTGGTGCCGCAACTTACTTTACCTCAATTCATAGAGCAAAGGCATACGATAGAGCAAGAATTGAAGAGGTCTCTGAAGAAGCTCAAAATGCTATTTGGGGTGATGACGGACCAGAAGATTCTAATCGCGATCTTGAACTTAATACCCCTTCAACGCCTGACCGACAACGAATATAATGCTATCCACAATAGTCTATTCCTTGAGCGCACCTTGAGGGATAAACAAATCCACAATGCTGTGTAAGACTACTTGACTTACTTTAAACCCTCTAACTTCTTCGATATAATAAAATTATCAAAACATAGGTTAAGGTAATCCATGCCCGCAGAAGACAAACCATTACTCTCAGCAATGAGCGAAGAGCAACAGGCAGACGCTCTGGCGTTGCAAGAAGAGCTAAAACGCCTAGGTTGCTATCACCCTGCTGTTTTTAATCACGCTCTCACACAACACGAGTGGCCACAAGACGAAGCAAAAGGACTTTCGGGTTATTCATCACCTAGCAACACGAAACTTCTCTTCACTGCCTTTAGCGCAATCGTCGCGATTGCTCTGGTCTATGCTGAAACAGAATCACTGCTCGGGCCTGGTCGCGGCCCCCTTGCTGGCAATACGGATGCCGTGAAATCTCACGTCGTGAGAGAATTTATGCTCATATCCCAACTGGCTGGATTGCAAGCTGAAAAAACAGGTGGCTATGCCATCGACGCAAAATCATCACTTTCTAAAACTGAAACTCAATTTTCTCTCAAAATAAAAAAAATAGGCAACCTTTTCTTAAACGTTATTTACTTTTGGTACCTCCTGGTCAAACTCGAGTATAAATTGGCTAAGATGCTTTACTACCATAACGGACCCGAGCTGCAACAAATATTTAATTTCGGCGTAGAAGAGTTTATTCAATCAATGACGGAAATCACCTGCATACTCGGCATGGTGATGTCTGCTTGGAAAGCAAAAAAAGCCTACGCAGAACTGAAAAAGCACGAATCATCATTGCAAATTTTATTAGAGAAAAAAGAAGCGTTACTAGGCGATAATGCTAGCGAATATCAAATTTCAATGATCGATAGCATGATCGAGAAAGAAGTCGCTCTATTCAAACAAGCTGAAAAAGATGTTATTCGATACGGCTTAGCACTACTATTATTCACCGCCTTGTTCGTAGCCACCTTTTACGTGTCTGCGCCCACCATAGTAATGCTAACCACTATTCTATATTTGCTCACACTCTCTCAAGACGTAAGCAGCCGCTTAACGGCATTTGCGACCCTACACAGTGATCATGCCATCGCGCCTATATTTTCAGTCGTCGGAAAATTCTTATATCACATCAGCGGACTCTCTCTACTGCAAACCGTTAAGAACCTAATGTTCGGAAGCAGCACAACACTGTTTGCAGCAAAAGAATCATTATGTCACGGACCAAGAGCATCCAGGAGCTTTGAAAACCGTGTTGGTGCCTTATGCTCAGGTGGCGAAGATATCGAAGCTAGAATAGACGCCGATATGACCGACGCACCCCGAATCACTTTAAAATAGGAACCTATTCATATGGCAACATTACACATTAAAAAAGAAGAATGTCATACCTATGGCTTTGTGCCAAAAGTTGGCGCAGAAGCACCCGCATTCTATCTAACAAAACCTGACTTGAGCATTGTTAAGCTGTCAGACTTTGCAGGTAAAAGAATCCTTCTGAATGTTTTCCCTAGTATCGATACTAACGTTTGTTTTGATTCCGTCAAAAAACTTGATGACTTTGCAAAGCAACATAATGATGTTGTTATTCTGTGTGTTTCGATGGATTTACCCTTCGCACTTTGTCGTGTCGCAAAACATGAATCGATTGAAAAAGTCACCCTACTTTCTGATTTTCGCAACCGTGATTTTGGCAGCAGTTATGGCCTCACCATTGAAGATAGCAAACTCGCTGGATTGCTTGCTCGCGCAGTCATTATCATTGACGAAACAGGACACATCATACACGCTGACTTAGTGGATGACATTAGCCAGCCTGCCGACATCGACAAAGCAATATCCATCATGGAACAATAGATCCATCGTATGAAACTTTTGAAAAAAGACACTGATGATTTAAACCTTTTTTATGAGGGTAAAATCATTCATAAAACAAAAGATGATGTCGGGACTATTCTAGTGCTCGACTATCCAAAGTATCGCGTCATGACATTTGACTCCGTATGCGAGCAAAGCTGCATGAACCGAGCTCGTCCTGAAGAACTAACGCACAAATACACACAAGCTATGATGCTAGCCCTAGCGTTTATCAATCCAAAACACGTTACCCTACTAGGCCTCGGTGGCGGCTGCTTATTACGCGCCATTCACTGCGTGCTGCCTAACGTGACGCTTGAAGCTATTGAGCAGCGTGCTGCGGTTATTGACGTGTGTGATAGCTTCTTTGGCCTACCTAAGGTTAGCCATGTTAATACCCATGTTTATGAGGGCGGCCAATTTCTAAAACAAATGCAACCCGGAACCACTGACATCATCTTTGCAGACATGTATGACGAATACGCAATGGATCCAACCCAAGAGCAAGAAACATTTTTAATTAGCGCCTACCACGCACTGACAAGTACAGGCTGCTTGGTTCTTAATTTCCATTCACTCCCAGACAAAGAATCCGAATTCTTTATCTGCCTTCATCAGTTTTTCTCTGACATCCTTATTTGCACACCCTCTTCTGGGAACTATGTGCTGTATGCCTCTAAAGCACGCTTCAAAGAAACGATCTCAGAATATTCCAATGCGTATAAAAGCATTGACAGAAAAATTAACGGTCAAGCCAGCCATTTGTTTAGAAACATCATGAGGAAATCTCGTTAAACGGTATCATCCATACACTTTAGGCATCAAAAAATAGTCTAACCAATACCAGGAGCTTCCGTGGGTCTATTCGACTCTAAGAATGTCTTAACCAACTTCTGACATTCAGTCATGCAAACATCTGAAGCAGGCCGTCTTTGGCTAGGGGAAAATAATGACGCGAATAAAGTAGAATAGTGCTCCCACGCACCCCCTGAAGCAGGCTCATAATTTTGCACAACACCGCCAGCAACTGAAATTCTTGAATTCTCTTTTTTACCGGAAAGAAGATACTCACTAAGCTCATTGCAAACCTCAACGAGACTCATCGTCTTATGTGCGTTTTTTGCTTTTTTCCCTTTTTCTTTTTTTTCTGCAGGATCTGCCTTACTAGTCACACTATGAATTAATTTATCGCTCAACTGTCCAATGAGATATTTGAGTTTATAAATATTTTCCACGCGCTGCAATGTTATTTTAGGCTCGCGAAACGTATTTGACATCCCTGATTTGTAGACAAAATACTTTCCCTTTTGCTCTCCCTCAAGAATTTTCTTGGATTGAGCATCCCCTTTTGGCTTTTCTTCTATTTTTACGCGTTCAGCCATATAATTTGATAACCTGCCCATCATGGTTGTTATCAATGCTTGTAATCCTTCGTATTGTCCTTGTGTCATAATCATTCCCCTTTTATTATTTTCAGATGCCAGGATCATATCACTTAAACCTTAAGAGAACATTAAGAGCATGAATACTTTAAACAACAAATGGTAGAACACAACTTATTCTGTTAACAAGCACGTCAACAACTGCTAATATTGCTTATAGTTTGCGTTAAATCGACCATGAATCAAAACTCAAGAAAAAGGTTAATCCATGAAATTCAAAATCACCAATTATCAAAAACTGGAAAAAGATGAACTGTATGCAATGTTAGCATTACGGCAAAAGGTCTTTATTGTTGAGCAATCATGTCACTATCTAGACATCGATGACTATGACCAAGTAAACCGGCATGTCATGCTTTTAGTTGACGACGAGCTCATAGGTTATGCGAGAATTATCGCGCCAGGAAACCACTTTAATGAGGCTTCATTTGGCCGCTTTCTAATAGCAAAGGAACACCGAGGACAAGGCCTTGCTGACAAACTTATTCAAACCGTATTGGAAGACATTAAAAAACAGCATGGCGATGTTGCTATCAGAATTGAAGCGCAAGATTATCTTACTTCATTCTATAAAAAATACGGGTTTGTCCCCATATCAGAACCTTATGATTTAGATGGCATTTCCCATATCGCTATGCTAAAAACTCAAACCCAGAAATAATAAATTAAAGGGCATGATACCAGCATAACCAACAATTCAAGCGGAGCACCTAGTTTGATAAAATCCAGAAACTTATAGTTTCCGGGTTCCATCACAAGCATATTATTTTGATGCGCTACTGGCGTTAAAAAAGAGGCTGAGGCGCCAACAGAGGTTGCCATCAACAAAGCATCCATAGGAATACCAGAGCTCTGAGCAACGGCAATTGCAATCGGTGAAACAATAACCGCTGTCGCAGCATTGTTAATGAAACTTGATAAGATAATCGTAAATAACATTATCAACGCAATACTCAATATAATAGGCAAATGCGGGATAAGGACCAATAGCAAGTAAGCCAGCCAATTTGCGGCCCCTGTCGAAATCAATGCGCCTCCTAAGGGAATCATTGCAGCGATGAGCACGATCACAGGCCAATTAATAATCTCTGATAAATTTTGAAGTGCGGTAGGTCTTAAAGCAAATATCAAGACAACCGCTGCACCAAACGCAATCTCGGCGGGTAGCCAACCAAGGAGTATTGAAAAAAGTGAACACGCAAAAATTAAAATTGGTAACAGCGTTGATCGCCAATTACCTATTTGTAGGTTATGCTGCGTCATTTCAAGCAAACCCGATTTTTTCAAAATCTCGCTATCAATCGCAGCACTACACTGCAATAACAACATGTCACCCAGCTTTATTTGCTGCTTACCAATACGCTCAAAAGGCAGCCCAGTAAACCGTAGAATCGCCACAACAGACATTTTATGCTCTTTGCACAAGGTCATCGATCTCACTATCTTGCCTATTTGTTTTGAGCGCACTGGGACCATTGCCTCAACAAGCTTCAAATGATCACTTGAGCTTTCAGGCTCTGATTGACCCAGCAGTGTCGAGTGACGAAAATTAGAGATTAATTGAATATCATGCACACTGCTCTCCAAAATAAAAACATCCTCTAGCTTTATCCTGGTACTGCTTGTGATCTCTGTTCTTCGAGCATTCCGAAAAAGCCCAACCACTTTCCCGATTTTCTTTAACTCGCCTTTTAGGGTTGATATCGGTTCACCAATAAGCGAGGAATCTTCATGAACTTCGATTTCAAAGGTATAAATTTGATGTTGTTTTTTTTGAGGCGATTTCGTGTTGGCAAACAACCTCCAACCAAACACACCCAGGAAAACGGTTCCAATGAATGCCGTAAAACAACCTACATACGCAAAATCAAATAGCGAGAAAGGAACACCTGTACTTTGCTCACGAAAGCCTGAAATGATTAAGTTAGTTGGCGTCCCGATAAGCGTCATCATCCCACCTAAAGCAGACGCCATCGCGACAGGCATTAATATCAGTGAAGGGGATCGATTCTCTTTCCATGAACTCTGAATACACGCTGGCAACATTAAGCCTAGTGCACCGACGTTATTCATAAAACCCGAGAGTACCGCACTCAGGAGTGAAAATGAAAGAATATGGACCGTCGTTTGGCGCGTCAGTAAAATGACTTTCTGAATCAACAGGTTTACTACGCCGGAGCCCGTTATGGCATATGAGATTGCCATGATACACGCAACCGTAATCACCGCCGGGCTATCAATACCCGCGTAAACTTGCCCCAATGGCACAACACCAATTGCCGTTGCAAAACCCAATCCTGCCAAAGCAACAATGTGATAAGGCCATCGATTGTATACAAATAAACCTAACATAACGGAGAGAATGGCAAGGATAGACATTACATCGTTCGTCAACTGGTACATATATCGCTAAATCCCACGGCTAAGTTCATAGACTATTAGTCTTCACTGCTTAGACGAACAGGTCAATAGCCTTTAGCTGACATGTTTTGAAAAGAAGCCATAACATTGAAAGATAAGCATGCTCGCTCCATCAGCAAAAACTAACATATAATGCAACAATGACCTGGCACAGGACTTCTCTGCCCCTCCTCTTCCTCTGGCAAAGGTTTAACAACTCTCAACAGCCTAGTTTGACTCGCAGGCGTGTCCTCAGTTGACTCAGCAGGCTTCATCTTTTGCTCAGCTGTACAAATTCCATCGTAGCTTTCTATTTGGGATTCTAAAAATGTTCTTAAGTATTTTTGAGGTAATAATGCGTCTAATAGACTGCTTCTCTTTAATTGGAAAAAACATACTAGTGGATGTAATGACACGGTAATCCCCCCATTATTAATGCT
>DKOI01000010.1 GCA_002469885.1 Legionellales bacterium UBA7366
TTAGCAGAGCACACCTTGTTTTGGATTGCGCTTGCGTTTGTCGGATTGGGATTGTTGTTGAGCCTCACACCCTGTGTGTTGCCGATGGTGCCGGTATTGTCGAGCATTATTGTTGGGGATGCTAGAAAGATTAAGCCACTTCGCGCATTCAGTTTATCGTTGGTTTATGTGTTGACGATGTCAGTGACCTACGCTTTGTTGGGGTTGGCGGTTGCGCATGCTGGGAATTACCTGCAAGCCTTGTGGCAAGAAACGTGGGTGATAGTTACGTTTAGTGGCTTGTTCGTATTGTTGGCTTTGTCGATGTTTGGCGTGTATGAATTTCGATTGCCTGCGTCTATCGAGGCGAAACTTGGTAGGGTCAGCCGAAAATCAGGCGGCGGTTCATATGTGAGTGTTGTTGTGATGGGTTTCTTGGCAACGCTTATTTTGTCTCCGTGTGTGACGGCGCCGTTGATTGGTGTGTTGAGTTACATTGCCGTGACGGGTGATCAAGTTTTGGGGGCAGTAGCCTTGTTTTCATTAGGTATTGGGATGGGTATTCCATTGCTTTTGATTGGCACCTCAGCCGGTTTTTTATTGCCACGTGCGGGTGCATGGTTAGATTCCGTGCGTGTTGCGTTTGGGGTGATGTTATTAGCGTTAGCGATATTTTTATTGCAACGTGTGTTGCCGGGTTCCATTGCCTTGTTATTGTGGGGCGTGTTACTGATTATTGTTTCTGTGGCTTTAGGCAGTTTTAAAGCGGCGCGAACGCGCGTGTTGAAAGCGTGTCGGGCAATTGGGTTGGTTATCTTTGTGTATGCGGTCGTGTTGTTGATTGGTGGCGCGGTCGGTTATAAAAGTCTGCTTTATCCTTTTGAGTTGTCACAGAATCAATCGACGTTGTTGTTTGATGATGTGATGTCTATGCAGCAGATGCAGGTCTCTTTAGCCAAAGCCAAGGCAGAAAAAAAACCTGTGCTTGTTTATTTTCATGCGACCTGGTGCACGGCATGCAAAGAAATCGAGAAACATGTTTTTCAAGATGCACGTGTTAAGCGTGCATTAGCTTCTTATGTGTTGTTGCGTGTAGATATTTCAAAATCGAACGAGATGATTTCGCCTATTGAAAATTTATTTGATGTGATTGCGCCGCCGACAATTATTTTTATAGAGCCCACAGGGCGAGTTCGAACAGAGGCCACTGTTGTTGGCGCTGTGAGCCCTGCTTTTTTCTTGAAGCGCGCGACTTTGTCACCTTTGTCGTAACGTCATCCCGGCCTCCGAGCCGGGATCCATCTTAATTATAATGGATTACGGACATCGCCTCGCGGTAGTACCGCTTGTAGCGATTCCGGAAAGACTAAGGCTTCGTCATCCTCGTCTATTTGGGCTTCACATTCAAATGATGCATAAACCAATAGATTGCCGCAATAAACACGCCGCCCACTAAGGTGGCGAATGACCATGTCATGCTCGAGACAAGATAGGTTGGAATGCCGCGTTTTTTAAGAAGGCCTGCATCGCGTGCAACAGCACCTGCAAACAGCACGTGAACAATCGCGTTTATCACGAGCATCATCATTTCGACGGAGTGCATTTGGATGCTTAAATCCTGACCAGAAAAGAGTTGGGGTATCATGAATAACCTTGTTTGTGTACAATGTTCTCAGGTTAACACAGCTCCAAACACGAGGGAAAGAGAGATATGCACAAAGACATGGTGCCACACCTAACCACAGCCCTGACAGGGCCTCTGCTTGCGCTAGAAGAGCATTTATTAAAACACCAGGTCGCAATCGAGCGTTGGTTGCGTTATCAGTGGCAGGCAACGCCTGCGCCGCTGACAGGCTCGGTTGATTTGCGTAACGCAGGTTTCAAAGTTGCTCCTGTTGATATGAACTTATTCCCAGCGGGGTTTAATAATTTAAATCCTGACTTCATGTCGCTTTCAATTCAAGCCGTTCAAGCCACCTTTGAGCATTTTCATCCAAAATGTAATCGCATTCTACTCTTGCCTGAGAGTCATACACGGAATCAATTTTATCTTGAAAACCTGGCCGTCTTGCAAGAAATTCTCGTCAAATCAGGTTTCGATGTGCGCGTAGGATCGTTGCGCGAAGATATGACAGGGCCTGAGTCATTTGACTTGCCATCAGGTCGGAAATTAACCCTAGAACCCTTGAAACGTTTCGATGATAAAGTGGGTGTTGAGGGTTTTATTCCTTGTATCATTTGGCTTAACAATGATTTATCTGATGGTGTGCCGGAGATCTTAAAAGACGTGAACCAAACGGTTAGGCCGGCAATTGAATTGGGTTGGTATCAACGTTTAAAATCATCACATTTTGCCCACTACCAACAAGTGTGTGAAGAATTTGCTGAGATTATTGAGATTGACCCTTGGTTGATGAATCCTTTGTTTCGTGAATGTAGCGGCTTAGATTTTATCGAGCGTGTCGGAACAGACGCGCTCATTGGAAATGCAACGTCTTTATTGCAAGAGATTCAAAAAAAGTACGATGAGTATCGTGTGAAGGAAGAACCTTATATTGTTGTAAAGGCCGATGCCGGAACGTATGGCATGGCTGTAATGACAGTGCGAGATCCCCAAGAACTACTAACCTTAAACCGAAAGCAACGCACACGCATGATGGCTTCAAAGGGCGGCCATGCAGTTGATCGTGTGATTATGCAAGAAGGTGTTTACAGTTATGAAACGTTTGGGAAAGATGATGGTGTGGCTGAGCCGGTTGTTTATATGATTGGGCATTATGTGGTGGGTGGATTTTATCGCGTACACAAAGCGCGTGCTGCAGATGAAAATCTCAATGCGCCCGGCATGAACTTCGAGCCTTTGGCTTTCGTTGATAATTGTAATAACCCAGGCGATGAAGAGCATAATCGTTTTTATGCGTATGGCGTTATTGCGCGTCTGAGCATGTTAGCTGCAGCGCGTGAAAAGAAGGAAGCTCAGCAATGAAATGTTTAGTGATCATGGATCCCATTGACAATATCAAGCCGCATAAAGACACGACGTTTGCGATGATGTTAGAGGCGCACTCACGTGGGTGGGATGTGCATTATTGTGGAGTCCATGATTTATCAGTGAAAGAAAAGCATGTGCATGTGGGTGCGCAGCACGTTGAATCGTTGCGAGATCAGGCAGAGGATTATGTGGCGCTTGGCAGTAAAGTTGTCCAGCCACTTGGTGACTTTGATCTAGTATTTATGCGAAAAGACCCGCCGGTTGATATGCATTTCATTTACGTTACGCAGTTGTTAGAACAATCCGGCGTTCGTGTTGTGAATAAAGCGTCGAGCTTGCGTGATGCGAATGAAAAACTGTTTGCCTTAAATTTCTCTGAATATTGCCCTGTATCTGTGGTCACTTCAAATATTTCACAGTTGAATGACTTCTTAGATAAAGAAGGTGAGATTGTCTGTAAGCCATTAGACGGAATGGGCGGCACCTCTATTTTTCGCTTGAGTGCAACGGATGTGAATCGTTCTGTTATTTTCGAAACGTTGACGCAATTTGGGTCTCAAATGATTATTGCTCAGCAATACATTCCAGACATTATCACAGAAGGCGATAAACGCATTATTATGATTAACGGCGAGCCGGTGTCCCATGCGCTCGCACGTGTTCCACGTGCAGGCGAGTTCCGTGGCAACTTAGCGGCAGGTGGCACGGGGCATGTTGTTCCGTTAACGGATCGCGAACGTGAAGTGTGCGCGCAGGTTGGCCCTGTGTTGCGTGAAAAAGAATTGGTGTTTGTTGGGCTTGATATGATTGGCGGGTTCCTGACAGAAATCAATGTGACGAGTCCTACGTGCGCGCGTGAAATCACTCAGGGTTCAGGCGTCGATATTTGCAAAGAATTTTTAGATGCAGTAGAATAATCTCTCTTCTCACCCCCTCCCATTTCTTTTAGGAATTACTTTTGATTAAAACACATTTGACCCAGCGTCAGGATGCGCTTTGCGCTGCCTTGGCGTTATTGCATGTTGAGGGTATTGGTCCTGCGATCACGCAGCGCTTGTACCAACATTTTGGTTCGGCGATGGCCGTCCTTTCTGCGTGTCATGATGAATTGCGCGAGTTGGGCTTGCCGCCTAAACTCATCGCAGGTATTCGTCATCCCAATTGGGCGATGGTCGACGCTGACTTACGTTGGCAATTGGATGAGTCCTGTTTTATTTTGCATTTCGACCATCCTGATTACCCTGCGTTGTTGCGCGAAATTCATGTGCCGCCATTCGTGTTGTTTGTAAAAGGAGATGTTGATGTGTTGTCGCGCCCACAAATCGCGATTGTGGGTTCGCGCACGCCAACCTCCATTGGTGCGGATAATGCTTATTCTTTTGCAGGCGCATTATCTGAAAAATTTGTGGTGACCAGTGGGCTTGCCTTGGGTGTTGATGCAGCCAGTCATCGTGGTGCGTTGGCGGTAGGCGCGAAAACTATCGCAGTCATGGGCGCGGGTCTGGATACGATCTATCCATCGAGGCATAAGCTACTCGCAAGTAAGATTATGGAAAATGGCGCTTTAGTGTCTGAGTTTTCGCCTGGCGTGGGTGTTGAGCGACACCATTTCCCCAGGCGTAATCGAGTGATTAGCGGCTTGTCATTGGGCACCCTGGTGGTTGAGGCCGCGCTGAAAAGCGGCTCGTTAATTACAGCGCGATATGCTTTAGAGGCGGGGCGAGAAGTCTTTGCTTTGCCTGGCTCCATTCATAATCCGCTGGCACGGGGTTGCCATCATTTAATAGGCGAAGGCGCCACGTTGGTGAGTTGCGTTGACGATGTGTTGGGTCAGTTCGAATTTGCTCGTGAACAGCCTGTGGAGGTGTCTGTTGCGAATGAAAAAGTCGAGCTGAGCCCCGATGCAAAGCGCGTATTGGCTTACATTGATGAGGGGGTGGTTTCGGTTGATAGTTTGATTGAAAAAACAGCAATCACGCCAGACGCGATATCATCTATCTTATTGATTCTTGAGTTGCAAGGAATGATAGAAAGCGTGCAAGGTGGGGTGAGATGTACTAGAAAGAGCTATCAAGTTGTTGATATATAAGAAATTTACAGAATAAGTTGTCGTTCGGGTTCAATGTTGGTATGTTCTACTATCTTCGCGCCAAGCGCACGAGCAATAATATAAAGGAACAACTGATGCTTAAAGTGTTGATGTTTTTATTTGAAAATTACGGTGATCATCATTCAAAATTGATCCAAGATCAAGATATCTTGAGCGGTGAGCTTCAGAAAGCGGGCTTTAATCAATTTGAGATCCGCGATGCATTAACTTGGTTAGATGGCTTTCATGAGTTAAGTGAAGATGTCAAAACCTATCCCAGCATGTCCGAGCATAGCATGCGGTTTTATGATCTTGATGAAAAGAATAAGATTGATGCAGAAGCCAGGGGCTTGCTGTTTTTCCTAGAGCAAAGTGACATCCTAACGCCTCAAATGAGAGAGCTCGCCATTGATCGCGCAATGGCAATGGAAGAATATATTGATATAGGACAGATGAAGTGGATTCTAATGATCACGCTGTTTTATCATCCATCCCAAAAGATTGCATTGGACTGGATACAAGATCTTGTGTTGCACGGCGATGTGATGCACTAAGTTAAAGGTGAGGATTGATGGAAGAATATTTAGTTATTGTTGAGTCTCCCGCAAAGGCTAAAACAATCAAAAAATACTTAGGTAAAAACTTTACAGTTTTGGCTTCTTATGGCCATGTACGTGACTTAATTCCCAAAGAAGGCGCTGTTGATACCGCTAATGATTTTAATATGCATTATCAAATCATTGAGCGTAATGCGAAACATTTAGCTGATATTTGCAAGGCAATGAAAAAAGCCACCGCACTCTATCTCGCGACTGACCCTGATAGAGAGGGCGAAGCTATTTCATGGCATCTTTGCGAGTATTTGCAAGAGAAAAAAATCTTAAAAGACAAGCCGGTTCACCGTATTGCGTTTCATCAAATCACCAAAAAAGCGGTCAAAGAAGCGGTTGAAAGTCCACGTGAAGTCTCTATGGACTTAGTGAATGCGCAGCAAGCTAGGCGCGCGTTAGACTATCTCGTAGGCTTTAACTTATCGCCGTTATTGTGGAAAAAAATTCGTCGTGGTTTATCAGCAGGCCGTGTTCAGAGCCCTGCATTACGCTTGATTGTTGAGCGTGAGCTTGAAATTGAAGCGTTTGATCCTAAAGAATATTGGACGATTACCGCGGACAATGAGTTTGATAAGCATGCCTTTGTTGCAAAGTTAACAAAGCATGAAGGCGAAAAAGTTCAACAATTTTCTATTACAACAGAAGAAGAAGCCACAAGAGTGCAGACGCACTTAACGGAATTAGCCGGTGGCACACTCAAAGTCAGCAATGTCGAGAAGAAGCAACGCAAACGTAACCCAACGGCACCGTTTATCACCTCAACACTGCAACAGGAAGCAGCGCGTAAGCTTGGATTCACCGCGCAACGCACCATGCGCGTTGCCCAGCAATTATATGAAGGTATTGATGTCGGTGAAGGCGCGGTCGGTTTAATCTCCTATATGCGTACTGACTCCGTTAGCTTGGCAGAAGAGGCTATTGAAGAAATTCGTTACTTTATTGCAGAGCATTTTGGCAAAGAAAATGTGCCGGATTCACCGCCAGAATACCGTACGAAAGCGAAAAACGCACAAGAGGCGCATGAAGCAATCAGGCCAACATCGGTATTGCGTCGCCCTGAAGAAATCAAAGATTTATTGAGTGCGGAGCAATTCAAATTGTACCGCCTTGTTTGGCGTCGTACCGTTGCATCACAAATGATTCCAGCAAAAATTGATACGGTTGCAGTTGATTTTGAATGTGGCAACGATCAAAACATGTTTAGAGCGAACGGCTCCTCCATCGCGCACCCTGGTTTTATGGCGGTTTACCTTGAAGGCTTAGATGATGATAAGAAAGGTGATGATGACGAAAAGTTATTGCCACCGTTTAAAGAAGGTGATGAAGTCACCTTAAAAGAGGTGAAGCCTGCTCAACATTTCACAGAGCCTCCACCGCGCTTTAGTGAGGCGACGTTGGTGAAAGGGTTAGAAGAGCACGGTATTGGTCGACCATCCACCTATGCGTCGATCATTTCAACCTTGCAACACCGTGAATATGTGGTGATTGATAGTAAGCGATTCATTCCAACTGACGTAGGTCGAATTGTTAATCGTTTCCTCACAAAATATTTTCCGCAATATGTGGATTATGATTTTACGGCGCAGCTTGAAGATTCCTTAGATGCTGTAGCGCTGGGTGAGAAAGAGTGGATTCCACTCATGAACGATTTCTGGAAACCGTTCAAAGACCTCGTTATTGATATTGAAAAAAATGTCGAGCGTCAAGATGTCACGCAAGAGCCTATTGATGAAAAATGCCCTGAATGTGAAAAACCTTTGGTTAAACGTTTGGGTCGAAAAGGATTGTTCGTTGGGTGTACGGCATTCCCTGAGTGTAAATATACGCGTAATGTCGGTGAAGATGCGGGTGAAAAAGCCGATGCTGAAGTGATTGAAGGCAGAAAGTGCCCGGATTGCGAGCATGACTTAGTCATTCGTATGGGCCCTTATGGTAAGTTTATTGGTTGCAGTCAATACCCAACCTGTAAGCATCTTGAGCCTTTAGAAAAACCTGCCGATACCAACATCAGTTGTCCTGAATGTAAAGAAGGGCACTTGTTGCAAAGGCGCACCCGCAAGAAAAAAGTGTTTTATTCTTGTGGGCGTTATCCAGAGTGTAAATATGCGTTGTGGGAAGAGCCTATCAACGAAATATGTCCAGATTGCAGCTGGCCAATTCTAGGTGTCAAGGTGACCAAGAGTCGTGGTAAGGAAAAAGTATGCCCTCAAAAAGGGTGTCGTTTTGTTGAGAAATTAGCAAATGACACTGAGGAAGATAAAACAGATGACAGCGAAGATTAATGACATTCGTTCCTACTTGTTAGCATTACAAGAAAAAATATGTAACGACTTATCTAGCATTGACGGTAAAGAAAACTTTATCGTTGATGCCTGGAATCGGCCTGATGGTGGCGATGGTATTTCGCGTGTTTTAGAAGGCGGCGCTGTGTTTGAACGCGCTGGTGTTAATTTTTCTCACGTAATGGGTGAGAAAATGCCGAGTGCTGCAACGGCTAAACGCCCTGAGTTGGCAGGCTGTCGGTTTGAAGCTCTAGGCGTTTCTTTGGTTATCCATCCTCGTAATCCTTATGTGCCAACCACGCATGCCAATATTCGATTTTTTATTGCAACTAACACTGACGGTGAATCAACGTGGTGGTTTGGCGGCGGTTTCGATCTAACGCCTTATTACCCTTTTGAAGAAGATTGTGTTCATTGGCATGAAGTGTCAAAAGCAGCCTGCGCCCCTTTTGGTGATGAGCTTTACCCAAAATTTAAGAAGTGGGCTGATGACTATTTCTATTTGCCCAATCGTTCTGAAACGCGCGGCATCGGCGGCTTATTCTTTGATGATTTTAATGAGGGTGGCTTTGAATCGAGTTTTGATTTCATTAAAAGTGTGGGCGACCATTTCTTGAAAGCCTATGCCCCTATCGTCACTAAGCGCAAAGATCTTCCGTTTGGTGAGGTTCAGCGTGATTTTCAATCCTATCGTCGAGGTCGTTATGTAGAGTTTAATTTGCTCTATGATCGCGGAACGCTGTTTGGGATGCAATTTGGTGGGCGAACTGAGTCTATATTAATGTCTTTGCCGCCTCAGGCGAGTTGGCGTTATGACTGGCAGCCTGCACCGGGTTCTCCTGAGGCTGGTCTTTATGAGAACTATTTACAAGCGCGAGACTGGGTTTAAACTAATCAAATTTGATGATAAGTCCGACCTTTATACAAATCAATAGCTTAAATGTGATCAAATACCAAAGATAGAATATTTGTTTCTTGTTTGGTCATAAGCGCAAAAAATTTTCGTTATTTCTGGTTTTTTGCTCCAAATCTATTGGCTAGTGTGAAAAGATCGTGTATAACTAATTGAAGATACGGAAAGGAATCTTAGTATTGGACAATTTGGGTACACTTTATGGCACTTACAAAACTTGACCTTTCAGTCAGTTTGACTGAAAAACTTGGCATCAATCGGAATGATGCAAAAGAAGTTGTTGAAATTTTCTTTGAAGAAATTCGTAAAGCATTAGAGCGCGGTGAAAACGTTCACCTCTCTGGCTTTGGTAATTTCGACTTGCGTGATAAAAACGCTCGTCCGGGTCGCAACCCTAAAACAGGCGAACCGTATGAAATTTCAGCTCGTCGCGTGGTTACATTCCACGCAGGACTCAAATTAAAAGCAAGAGTAAAAGAATATACTGGTGAACAAAGTTAATGAGGTGTGTTAAGTGAGTGATAAGAATCAAGACGATAAAGTATTAGGTTTGACATTGTTGCAATTTATGTCAGCTTTCGGCTTGATTGGTGTTGTTCTCGTAGCGATAGTTTATTATTTCTTTTAAAAAGTTGTTATGATCGTTGCATGACGACCACAATGTTAAAAGAAAAGTTGCCTCAAGCCAGCATTCAGCACTCTATTTTGCGTGTTGCATTGCCTGTGCCTTTGGCTCAGTGTTTCGACTATCGCTTGCCTCCACATTATTCACCAGAAAACCTATTGCCAGGCGTACGCGTTGAAGTGCCTTTTGGTTCACGTAAGCTTATCGGCATTGTTCTTGAAACTGACTCACACAGTGAGTTCACCAAACTTAAAAAAGCTTATCGCATTATAGATGATGCGCCCATTCTTTCTCTCTCTCTTTTAAAATTATGTCAGTGGATGAGCTATTATTATCATGCGCCGATTGGTGAGGTGATTGCGCTAGTGATGCCGCAATTGATTCGCCAAGGAAAACCGGCGATGCTTGAAAAAACGATTCATTATTGTCTAACCGATGAAGGTAATAAAGCTGATGTCTCGAGGGCACCGAAACAGGCCGCTATTGTGGCGCTACTTAAAAATAACGCTCTTTCTGAAGCGCAATTAAAAGAGCACGAAATTTCACGGCCTGCACTTCGCGCGTTAAAAGAGAAAGCGTTTGTTGACGTATTAGAAACTGATGTCTTACCTGAGTGCTGTAAGTCCCCTCAGAAAAAAACATTTGAATTAACCTCAGCACAAAGTGATGCCTTGTCTGTGATTGCTGAAAATACAAAGCACTTCAATGTGTCATTATTAAATGGTGTAACAGGCAGTGGTAAGACGCAGGTTTATTTAGATGGTATTGCGAATGTTATCAAGGCGGGAAAACAAGCGTTAGTGTTGGTTCCTGAAATCGGATTAACGCCGCAAACAATAACGCGTTTTAAACGTTACTTTGATGTGCCTGTTGTTGCGTTTCATTCTGGTTTGAATGACAAAGAAAGATTGAATGCGTGGTTACATGCAAAACGTGGCGTAGCCAAAATTGTGATTGGAACGCGATCCGCGGTATTCTTGCCGATGCCTGAGTTAGGGTTAATCGTTTTAGATGAAGAGCATGACTTATCCTTCAAGCAACAAGATGGCGTACGTTACTCAGCACGTGATGTGGCGATCAAGCGCGCACAGATGTGTGACATTCCTGTGGTGTTAGGTTCTGCAACCCCTTCACTTGAAAGTTACTATAATGCAACACAAGGGCGATACCATCATTTACAATTGCCTGAAAGAGCAGGCGCATCCACCCTGCCTAAATTTACGTTAGTTGACCTTAAGAAAAAGAAGATGGAACACGGTTTGTCGATAGAGTTTATCGATATGATCTGTCAGCACTTAGCGCGTGGAGAGCAAGTGTTATTGTTTTTAAACCGCCGTGGTTTTTCACCCGTGTTAATGTGTCATAGCTGTGGTTGGATGGCAGAGTGCACGCGATGCGATGCCCGTTTTACTTACCATATGAAAAAGAATCTTATTCAGTGTCACCACTGCGATAAGATTGAGCGTGTGCCACCTGTTTGTCCGGCGTGTTCTTTATCAGAGCTTCAAGGTGTTGGTGTGGGGACGCAGCGGCTCGAGGAGGCGTTAACATCACATTTCCCTAATACAGATGTGTTGAGGATCGATCGTGACAGTACGCGCAAAAAAGGCAGTTTGAAGGCGTTGTTTGATCGTATCCATTCTGGGGAGCCAAAAATTTTGGTGGGCACTCAGATGTTAGCAAAAGGACATCATTTTCCTAACGTGACATTGGTGGGTATTGTGAATGTCGACGAAGGCTTGTTTAGCCATGATTTTCGCGGTGTTGAACGTATGGCGCAACTTATTGTGCAAGTGGCCGGGCGCGCAGGGCGTG
>DKOI01000007.1 GCA_002469885.1 Legionellales bacterium UBA7366
CCGTAGCTCAGCTGGATAGAGTGTTGGCCTCCGAAGCCAAAGGTCAGAGGTTCGAATCCTCTCGGGCGCACCAATAACCTTTCTAAAATTACAACACTCAAACTTAATTAACTTTCTGTTAGTACCAAAGGATTCGAACCTCTGACGTATCAATTCAGCGTTCGACAAATCGGCACAACAGCCGATTTGGACACCGAGCTTGCGAGATGCCCGCAGGGTGAGCGGCCAGGGATGGCCAATTATCAATCTCTCGGGGGCACTATTCAATTTACAAAATCAAACCCCAATACTTTTAGTCATTTCAATTTCAGCCAGTAGTGCTTTCACAGCCGGCGTATCAAGCGCTTCGTGATCGATGCTTAAGAAGTCAATGTATTCTAGCTTATCAGACATTGCGCCGATTAAGTGTGATAACTCACCTAACGGTTGCAAGCCATCGCCGTCGTCAACCCAAATGGGGTCATCCTGTGAGGTGTATGATTGATGTGGCGCTTCAATTAGCATTAATTGCCAGTCACGGATTGTATCTTTATATTTTTCTTTGATGATATCAATACTCGCTTTTGCCTTTTTCATTTGCACCTTAGTTAAGCGGTAAGTTTTAGGCAAGGCGCGAGCTTGTATTCGTTTTGCCAGCAAGACAGCATCGTGATCTGAGTCGAGCTTTGAGAGCTGTCGGATGACTGCGAGCACGTCGTAGTCATACAAATTAGAATACCGTTCAAAATTTTCTGTTAAGAAAGATTCTTTATCTTGTGTTCCAGCGTTGTAGCGGCTGACGTTAATAAAAAATTGGCCGAGATCAGTTTCTTTTATAGAGGCGAACAGCGGTTCATCTTCAACACTGACTGCAAGTTCTTGCAGCCATTTAACGAGTAGCGTTTCGGCTGCACGTTTCTTTTGGTGGTGATTGATATTGCGCATGAGCAGGCGACGTGCCATTAAGTATTGCTCTACGGCGCCTATGCCTTTGTGTGTGATGCCTAGGCGTTCTTCGCCGTTAGCGGTCACTCGAGTCACGACGTGTAGCAACCAGCGTAAGTCGTATTCGCCGTAGCTCACGCCACAGAAGTGCGCATCGCGGAGAAGGTAATCTAAGCGATCTGCATCTAGTTGTGATGATACGATATCGGCTAATAATTTATTGTCTTTTTCCGTATGCATAATCATGGCTTCAACGCGCAGAAGTGCTTCTTTGGACAGTGGAAAATCTGGATTGATTTGATTGTACTGAGTAATAAATTCATCGTTATGATACGTGGCCAAAAAGCTGGGTGTCCAGTCTTCATGCTTAATGGGATTACGGGTGAAGATACCTTCAAAAGCGTGCGAGAAAGGTCCATGGCCAATGTCATGCATTAGGCAGGCTAGCACGACGAGTTGACGTGACGCATCATCCAAGGCAATTTTTGTTGAGATTTGATTAGCGACATAGCAACAACCCAAAGAGTGGTTAAAACGCGTATGCACTGCGCCTGGGAACACCAGGTTTGTCATACCCATCTGTTTGATATTGCGTAAGCGTTGAAAAAGCGGGCTGTTAATGAAGGGTTTAATCCATCTATCTTCGCAATCGGTGAATTGCATCGTTCCGTGCACGGGATCTTTTATAACGTGAAATAATGATTTTGAAGACATATCCAACTTTTCTCTACTCTAACCAACAACCCTAACTTTAACAGACAATAAAATTAATGTGTATCTATGCGTATTGGTGTTCGCATTGCCTGTGGCAAGCAGAATTGTTCCTCAGCCCAATTGGCCAACGCTAGATCTGACTGATCTTGTGTAGATTGAGTGTGTTGCAGAAAATCTGATAATGCGGCTAGAATCCCCATGAACATATGTCACCTCCTCGGTATTTGAGTAAAAAGACGCTACTGGAAAATAGTTGGCAGCTACCAGTAGCGCATTCTCACATGTCGCACCACGTTAATGTGGCACTTCCCCCCGCTTATCTTATTATTATTATCGTAACCTTCTAAGCTTTGGCGCTACTGGCTGTTATGTAATTATACCAGCAGCGTTCTTTAAAACGACGTCACACTTGTTTTTGTTCTTTGTGACGCTTCCCCCCGTTTTGCGTATTCGTATTGTCTATGGGTTCATAATAGCCATAGGACGTAACGGGGGTATGTCGTCTTTGTAATGAAGTGTAACGGTGCGTAGAGCACGCCGTGCGCTTGTGCACTAGAATCAAGGGGTAAGTGTAATGATGCTGATAAAGCCAGTGCTAAAGGAAATGTAGGCTGTTTATAGGTGGAATAATTAGTTTTGTGTGTGGAAAGTAGGTAAGTACTGAAATCAACTGAAACAATATAATTTGGGTGGCACTCCCAAAGCGATTCTATTTAAGCTCTAACCAGCTACACTCCTCTTCTTTTTAAAACGTATTTTTTATTATATTATTATAATTATTATATTATTATATTATTAGCAATTTTTTTCTTATTCTCTTTTTTATTATTATCTTGGCTTCTTATTTTATTATTAGTTTTATTATCTTATTTTTAGCCTGCTAATATACGTTTTTTTTAACCTTGTGCGCTAAGCTTTTTAATCTATCACCATCTCCAGAAGTGCCGTTTAAACTTACTTTACTCTTTTTCGTAAATCCTTTATAGCACGTAATTGCGCCGTTGCTCTAGCAAGCTCGATTAACGCGTTTGCGTATTCGACCTCTGATTTCCTATCAGCTAAAGCTTTTTCAGCGCGATCCTTCGCTTCGATGGCTGCAGTTTCATCAATGTCAGCTGCTCTTACAACTGTGTCCGCTAACACTGTAACGGTTGATGACTGTACCTCTAAGATGCCGCCAGAAACATAAAAAATGTCTTCTTCTTTTCCTGGCTCTCGAACCCTAACTCCCCCGGGCTTAATACATGTTAACAAAGGGGAGTGACCAGGCGCAAGCCCTAACTCCCCCATTTCGCCAGAAATGTTCACCATTTGCGCTAATCCGGCGTATATTTGCCTTTCTGCGCTTACAATATACACCTGCAACGTGTTGTTTTTACTCATTTCTGACATGCATTTTGCCTCAAACTTCAATTATTACAGCAAGTTATCGTATTCAACAACTTACGGTTTGGTCACTCTGGAGTAGTTACAGTGACTTAGCTTTCTCTACCGCTTCTTCAATCGTTCCTACCATGTAGAATGCTTGCTCTGGTAAGTGATCATAATCACCTGCAACAATGCCTTTAAACGCACTAATGGTATCTTTTAATGATACATATTTACCTGGCGAGCCAGTAAATACTTCAGCAGCGAAGAAGGGTTGCGAAAAGAAACGCTGAATTTTACGAGCACGAGTTACGCACTGTTTATCGTCTTCAGACAATTCGTCCATACCCAAAATTGCGATAATGTCACGAAGTTCTTTATAACGTTGTAAGATACTTTGTACATCACGCGCAACGCCATAATGCTCTTCACCAATAACGAGTGGATCGAGTTGACGACTGGTTGAGTCCAAAGGATCAACCGCAGGGTAAATACCGAGCTCTGCAATTTGTCGTGACAATACAACGGTTGCGTCCAAATGCGCAAAGGTTGTTGCAGGTGATGGATCAGTTAAATCATCCGCAGGTACGTATACCGCTTGAACCGATGTGATAGAACCACTCTTAGTTGATGTAATACGCTCTTGCAAGGTACCCATTTCTTCAGCCAATGTTGGTTGGTAACCTACCGCTGATGGCATACGGCCTAACAACGCAGATACTTCCACACCCGCTAATGTATAGCGGTAAATGTTATCGATAAACATCAATACGTCACTGCCTTCGTCACGGAAATTTTCAGCCATGGTCAAACCTGTTAACGCAACACGCAAACGGTTGCCTGGAGGCTCATTCATCTGACCGTATACTAAGGCCACTTTATCTAATACGTTAGATTCTTTCATCTCGTGATAGAAGTCATTACCTTCACGAGTACGCTCACCAACACCGGCAAATACAGAGTAGCCACTGTGCTCTACCGCGATGTTACGAATCAATTCCATCATGTTTACGGTTTTACCTACACCAGCACCACCGAATAAGCCCACTTTACCGCCTTTAGCAAACGGACAAAGCAAGTCGATAACCTTAATACCGGTTTCGAGTAATTCTTCACTGGCCGCTTGCTCTTCATAGGTAGGCGGCTTACGGTGAATCGGCATGAATTTAGCTTCGCCAGCAATAGGGCCTGCTTCATCAATCGTTTCTCCTAATACATTCATAATACGGCCAAGCGTATTTTTACCAACAGGCACGGAAATTGGGCCACCGGTGTTTTTCACTGGCAAGCCACGCTTCAAACCATCAGAACTACCCATAGCAATGGCGCGAACAATACCGTCACCCATTTGCTGCTGAACTTCTAATACGAGACGCTTACCTTGAACACGGTTGTCTGTGGATGTTTGGCCGTCTTCTTCAACGTACAACGCATCATACACTTTAGGCACGCCTTGACGCGGAAATTCAACGTCGACAACAGCACCAATAACTTCTCTAATTAAACCTGTTTCACTCATATTTTAACTCCACTATACCGCATCGGCGCCCGAGACGATTTCACACATTTCATTCGTAATCGCCGTTTGGCGTGCTTTGTTGTAAATTAATTTCAATTCATCAATTAATTTACCCGCATTATCTGTCGCACTCTTCATTGCGACCATACGCGCGGCTTGCTCACAAGCCATATTTTCTACCACAGCTTGATACACTTGTGATTCAACATAACGCGTGAGCAATGTTGTGATCACGTGTTTAGCATCATCTGGCTCGTAGAGATAATCCCAATGTCCGGCTGTTGCTGATTCATCTTCTGCTGGAATTACTGGTAACAGTTGGTAAACCTGCGGTTTTTGTACCATCGTGTTGACATAATCATTATATGAAATGAATAACGCATCCAACGAGCCATCATCATATTTATCGAGCATCACTTTAATTGAGCCTATAAGGTCTGCAACTGCAGGCTCATCGCCTAAGTGATCTGTCTGAGCAATCACATTGCCACCCATACGACTAAAAAAGGCTTCCCCTTTTTTGCCGATTAAACACAAATCGATTTCTATATTTTTATCACTCCACTCTTTCATGTTAGACACAGTAGAGCGAAGCAAATTAATGTTTAAGCCACCGCATAAACCACGATCACTGGTAACAACAATGAAACCAACGCGTTTAATTTCACGCTTTGATAAATATGGGTGGTTGTACTCCGGATGTGAATTGGCCACATGGGCAATCACATCACGAATTTTAAGCGCATAAGGCTTAGAAAGTTCCATGCGGCGTTGAGCTCTACGCATTTTACTCGCGGCCACCATTTCCATGGCGCGTGTAATTTTCTGCGTGTTCTTAACACTGCCTATCTTTGTTCTCGTCTCTTTAGCTGCTGACATAGTCGCTTACCAAGTTTGAGTAGATTTAAACGCTTCGATTCCTTTAGAAAGCTCAGCAGCAATATCATCATTAAAATCACCTTTAACATTGATTTTCTCGATGATTGCCTTATATTCGCTATTCATGAAGTCAATTAAGGCGTGCTCGAAGGCAACCACTTTATCAAGATCAACATCATCAAGATATCCGCGATCAACCACAAACAAACTTACGCCCATTTCACCAATTGATTGTGGTGAATACTGCTTTTGCTTCATGATTTCCATCACGCGTTGGCCTCGCTCCAACTGCTTACGTGTTGCGTCATCAAGATCAGATGCGAACTGAGAGAATGCTTCTAACTCACGGTATTGCGCGAGCGCCAAACGAAGACTTCCACCTAACTTCTTAATGATTTTTGTTTGAGCCGCACCACCTACACGTGATACAGACAAACCCGCATTAATCGCAGGTCGAAGACCTGAGTGGAATAAATCCGTTTCTAAGAAGATTTGTCCG
>DKOI01000133.1 GCA_002469885.1 Legionellales bacterium UBA7366
TCCCTTTAAAATTAAGGGGTTAGAAAAGAATTTTTTGGGTATTCTCCCGTCATCCCCGACTTGAACCCCCACTCCGTCATCCCCGACTTGATCGGGGATCCATTTTAATCAGAATGGACCCCGGCTCGGAGGCCGGGGCGACGAGAGCTTGGCCTTACCGGACTTGTATGAATTTGAGCGATTACGCTTTTCGTAGCCCGCACAAGAGAACAACGTGAACGCCTGCGGGATAAAAATCAACAGATATGTTGAGACGCTTCGCGCACTTATAACCAGCGAAAGATAAAGCGCAAACAAAGCAATAGGTACAGTATGTCGTTTCTGGTAAATCGTTTTACGAAATAGGGACTCCCAGAGCCAGACCACATTGCAATATCGTGTATCCAATGCTTCTCTATTCCGAAAGCAATAACGTGCGGTAAAAACTCTGGACACGATTCACTAGTGAGTTTACATTCATTATTTCGGCTGGGGTCTTTTTGATTTGTCGAACGTAAATACATTTCAAAGCCTTTAATGTGATTGGAGAGCTCACGACCCTTCTTTGTAAAGGTGTATGTTGTGTAATAAAAAAGAAAATTAATTCCGACTAGGCAGGTGACGAGCACGCTGTACAAAATGCTGTGTAACGTCAAGGATGAAAATGAATGTATTGAAAACAAAGAAAAGCAAAACACGAAAAGTCCAACCAACAAAAACAGTTTAGGCCGACTAATAAATGCAAAAAATAGAATCGTTACAAGCAAAACAACCGACACCAAAAGCCCCCCAAGGAAAACGCTGCCAACTAGCCAATACAAAAGTATTAACGTTGAGATATGGCCCAATAAAAATATCTGCGTACGAGATTCAGAGCAGACATCTCTTTACTCTTTAGAAAAAGCACGTAGATAACGTATGATTGCCCAAATAAATAAAAAGCTTGTATGTTTTCCGCTAAACGTCAGAGTGTTTTTTCTTGAAAATAAAGTTAAAACTAATATTTTTCTGGTTTTGTCAACGTGCTAACTGCCTTTTCAGGCGTATATTTTTAGGCGAAATAACGCAGCATCTTTTTCAATTTCAAGGCATCCCTTTTGCGCTATGCTGACAAGCGCAGCTGTTATGACATGTTCGTTGGGTATGCCGCCTCGCATTTTAATCACACACATTGCTGAAGCCGAAATACCTTATGGCGGCTTACATAATGGGATGACAATTCCCTTCTTCGGCCTAGGATGAGTAACATTCCACATGATAGGAAAATAAATGAAAAGTAAAACGACAATTGCGATTAGTAGATATAAAATAGTAAGCCCTCCAATGAGTCCAATGCCCGCACCCAGTTAATGCCTGTTGAAACGAGTATTCTATTGCGTAACACCATGAATATTTCCCTCATACTGTATTATACTTTTGTCATGACCGGGAAAGCAAAAACGGATAGGTAAACAACAGAAAATTTCCAATGTTCACAGCAGCATGCGTTAAAATGGATGCTTCAACACGCTGGGTTTTATGATAAATCCAACCAAAACCTGCGCCTGCAATACTCGTCAATAAAAAATATTGCAACCCGCCGCCAATATGCAATAAACCAAAAAAAAGGGCGGTGACAAAAATTGAGATCAAATAGCCGTAATTGATCGAGCTTAAATATTCAGTTAAGTTCTTTTGAATAAAACCTCGGAAATACACTTCTTCAGCAAAACTCCCAATAAAAATGCTCACTGTAATACGCAATACAATGGTCAATCCAGGCCACTTAGGGTCTACAATGATAAAATGCATTCCTAAGCTGATCACAATTAAAAGCGCCAACAGCAAGAGCGTAGGCCTCAATGTTTTTATCAACACCTTTACAAACTCAGCTCTGCTTGAAATAACTTGATGTGTAAGCCCTAAAACTAAAATTCCAACCAATGCTTTATCAAAACTATAATAAAAAGGCATCATAAAACTATCACGCGATACCCTGATATACTCAAGCAACTCAGGATTATCAAACCCTGCAAGATTATGAGCAATCAACACCAGCCCAAACAAAGCCACTACCGCCGCTAATGCAAGTCGATATTGTGGTTTATTTTTTTGAAGCTCAAACAAATAACAGGCGCCACCTAGATAAACCAAAGGCACTAATACAGGCCACTGAATAACCCGACCAGTCAAAGCAAAAATAACAGTGAACAAAAGAAAGCCCCACCATAAAGGCACTTGCCTAATGCGAGGAAACCACAGGGTAATAATGGATAAAGAAGCAAAAATGTAGGTAAGCAAAGAGAAAGTGTATAGCCATCCTGATAACATCACCGATATTCCTTATCTGAGTGTGAAGCTACAGTATATCAAAAACATCAATCAGCGTCATTGGCTGTACCGTGGGAGAAAAAGAATAGCCGCGCAATGCGCGGCTATAATCTTGCAATCTCTACATTCTACCATCAAGCGAAGTATAAACAGTCTGATCCTGAACAGCAGGCTGGGAGGCCCCACCTGCTTTCTTCACCGGCGCCGCATCGCTAGTGCGCTGATCGCCAGCTAACAAATCCTGGCCTTGCTCATTCCCTTCTTTCAATTTCCTAACTTTCTTAGGGGTGTTACTGCCAAAGAAACAACAGCAAAGCTTAGCAAAACAGCCTGGCTGTTTTGTTTTTTCTTGAATAGTTAACTCCTCAGCCTTGTAGAGAGGAACTTCGTTCTTCATCTCCGCTTCGCTTTCACCATCCATCTTCTGCACTTGCGGAGCTGAAGCGAGTATTGCGTCCACAAAGACATTAACGTTGGAAATAAAAACGTTAACCTTCCCTAACATTTCCTTTTCTTTTTCTGATTTGAAGCGATCATCACGCATTAAAGGTTCGCAAAACGTCGTCACATCCGCTCTCAAGGTATAAAGCTTAGACACGAAGGCTTCTTGTTCACTGAAACTTGCTCCTGGTTTTTCTTTCTTAACAACCTCAAACCTATCGAAAAGTGCTTTAAATTGCTTGTTGACCTCCTTCTCTGTCAACGCCGTATGCACATCTTCAACCGGTGGAGGAGTCTCTGCTGCAGCCGCATCGCCCCAACCGTCCTCCGAATTTAACCGGGCACTAAATGGTGAAGCCACCGCCGGTACAGCTTCAGCAGCTACCTTTTTCTTAGGTACGGGTTTCAACCAATCATCCGGTGAATCAAGCGAACCTACTGTTGTGGTTGTTCCGTTCTGTTTTTCTTCTTTCAATGGTGTAGTTGCTGGCATTATGTGCTCCCTATAATCATTTTTTTTAAAATTATCTACCAGAACTGGCAGAGACTAGGGGTATTGTAGTTTAACAACCTTAAGGGAACCTTAAGCCTCGAATCCAAACTGCGCATAGAGTCATTTTTGATTACACTCATCAAGAGGATATACAAGAATCATTGCCTAGAGTGAAATTTCTGTGCATGCCAAATATCCCAGTTACCCTGTAGGTTCATCCAAAAAGCCGTGTCCATCTCAAAGCGATGAGCTAAACTCAGAGCAGATTGCGCATCCACCCTTCTTCTTGCGTGAAGAATATCGTTCAATTTCGCATAGCTCCAGCCCAACGAGATAGCCAACTCTCGCTGAGTCAATGAAAGTGGGCGTAGGAAATGCTTGCTTAGGATTCGACCAGGATGAACCGGTTGTCGTTTTTTAGGTAACATACTGCCTCCTTGTTATTGTTTAGCGATATGAAATGACATCGACATCAGATGCCGCGCCATGTTCCCATTTAAAAATAACACACCATTTAGACGTTACTCGTACGCCAAAAAATGAAGCAAACTCGCCATACAACCTTTCAAGGCAACGCCCTGAAATTTTTTGCAAGGTATCGAGCTTTCTAATGGCATTGATGCAATCGAAAATGCATTGTATGTCAGGATGTAAATCCAACGGTAATTTTTTAGACGTAGCGCTGATTACGCCGTTAAAAACTTCTTGCGCCTTTAGCGTTTTAAAATTTGTGATCATAGTTTTCTATATACTGAATTCAGTATATTAATACCTCGTTAAGATTTTGAATAAAATAGTAAATGAATGATAGTGTCTTGAAAAAAACAAGCGCAGGACGCACTTGTTCATTAATAAAATTATATCAATTTATAGATGCCGGCTCAATAAAAAAGTTTAATCCGCAAACTCTTTATTCAATTTCACTTCCATTTCTACCAGCTCAGTCTCAGATAAATTGGTGACACTTGAAATAAAATGACTATCACACCCTTTAAGCAACATCGCTTTAGCGATATCCAATTTTTCTTCGCGGCGCCCTTGAAGCTCACCTTTCTGCATACCCTGTTGCATGCCTTTTTCTACATACCGATCTGCTAATGTCATAACCTCTTCTCCCAGTGGATGTGAAATGGAACTGCGCACAAATGTTTCGAACCTTGCCTCATTCCTAAGATCACCCTGATCTACAATATATTTTAACACCGCTTCAATATATTCACCACCACCTGACTGCTCCAGAGCGCCCAAGTTTGTACTGATTTTTTCCATTGCCGATAGCAATCGCTCTCCCCATCGAACATGCTTCATCGCCAACGCCATCAGGGAGTACCAATTAAATGCCATTAGCGCGCCATCAGACACCTCTGAAAGCTCTACCAGCGTGATAGGTTGTAAAAGATGCTCTCTAGCCAAATTCTCGTATTCGCCAAATAATTTAAAAAAGTCTAGATTACCGTGGTAATGTGATTTTCCGTTGTAATACACAATAGGAAACACAACTGGCATGGTGCTATTGCGACAGGATGAAGAATGCATTTCCTGGTAATCATTTAATATTTGCAACACATAGGTCCAAAGTCGCAATGTAATACCATGATCAACACTCGATTGATGCTCACACAACACATAAACTAATGCCCGCGTTTTACCATGCCGCACTGACAACAGCACATCAGACTCAGTTGACTGTAATCGCGAGTCAACATAGGAATTCTTTTCAATTCGCACTGAGCTCGCATCAACAACCTCCAAAACCGAGGCTGGCAAATGAGCCTGCAAAAACTCCATTGCCACATTTTTATTCCGCAAACTCACTTTAAACAATTTATCATGAGGATGATGTATGACATTAGCATCACTCAATCCGGCTCACCAAGCCCAAGTAGGTTTTCAGGAAATGTTATCTCACCTTTTAGATATTTGAGTAACTGCAAAAATTCCCCATCAAGAAAACCTTCATCGCTATGCTCCTCCAAACACAGAGCCTGAATTTGCCAAATCGCATACCAGAAGATTTTTTCGAACGCTGCCCGATTAGGACGCGCATCTATTGGTAAG
>DKOI01000038.1 GCA_002469885.1 Legionellales bacterium UBA7366
TGCCTCTTTCAAGGTTTCCTCAATGAGCGGGAGCACTTTGCGCACATGATCACGTGAGGCAATTTCAGGCACAACGCCCCCATACTGCTGATGGGTTTCCACCTGACTATATAAAGCATGAGCTAAGAGCCCTTCTTTGTTATCGTAAAGCGCGATTCCCGTCTCGTCACAGGATGTTTCTATGCCTAATACCTTCATATTTGTTTAAATTTTAGCCTTTATTGTCATAAGCATTATTCTATTTGCATTTAGGTCGTTTAGCGATTAAAATTTCGCGTTCTTTAGTATTATTTTATGTGGGAGCTTTAATGCCATCAGTTAACGTCAGAGAATCAGAACCAATCGAAGTTAGCGTACGTCGCTTCAAACGCGCTTGTGAAAAAGATAACATACTTGCCGATATTCGTCGCCATGAGTTCTATGAAAAGCCAAAGTGGAAGCGTAAGCGCTTAAAAATGGCCGCTGTTAAGCGTCTGGCTAAGAAATTGATGCGTGAAAAGATCTCAAAGGAACGCGGACGCGTTAAATAAATCTATGTCATTGATAGATCGAATTCAGGATGAAGTCAAACAAGCTATGCGCGCTAAAGATAAAGCGCGCCTTGGCGTGCTTCGTCTAATCACGGCAGCTGTTAAGCAGCGCGAAGTTGATGAGCGCATCACTCTAGATGAAGACCAAATAATGGTCCTTCTTGATAAAATGCTCAAACAACGCCGTGAATCTATCACCCAATTTGAAAAAGCGGGTAGACAAGAACTCATCGACCAAGAAGCCTATGAAGTTGGCGTTATCCAAACATTCTTACCCACCCCACTCACCGATGATGAAGTTGCCGGCCTAGTCCGCGCAGCAATCGATCAAACAGGTGCGGCTAGCATGAAAGACATGGGCAAAGTCATGGGCATCTTGAAGCCTCAAATCCAAGGGCGCGCCGATGGTGCCCAGGTTAGCAAACTTGTTAAAGAACAGTTGGCCAGCTAATGGGGCGCATACCCCAGCCGTTTCTCGATGACTTACTTGCCCGAACCGATATTGTCGAACTCATTGATAACGCAATCCCCTTAAAAAAAAGCGGTGCTAATTTAAGCGCCTGCTGTCCTTTTCATCAAGAAAAAAGCCCCTCATTTACTGTCAGTGCAACAAAACAGTTTTACCATTGCTTTGGCTGTGGCGCGCACGGTAATGCCATCAGCTTCCTAATCGAATATGAGCGCTTAGAATTTAGAGACGCTGTTGAATCACTCGCGCGCTCGTGTGGCTTAGAAATGCCAAAAGACACGCAAGTTGACCGACGTGACAACGATAATCTCTCGAAGATCTATGATGCCTTGGCCTTAGCCACAACACTTTATTCTGACAACTTGCGAAATCAACCCGCTGCGATTGAGTACCTACAAGGTCGCGAACTATCAGGGCAGACCGCAAAAGATTTTCAACTCGGTTTTGCACAAGACGCCTGGGACAACTGTTTATCCACCTGCAAAAAAGCAGGCTTCACTGAAAACACCTTATTGCAAGCAGGATTAATTATCCGCAACGACCAAGGAAAACATTACGATCGATTCCGTGGACGCATCATGTTTCCGATTCGCGACAAACGCGCACGCGTCATAGGCTTCGGTGGACGCGTCATGGATGATACGCAACCCAAGTATTTAAACTCCCCTGAGACACCTGTTTTTAAGAAAGGTCATGAGCTGTATGGATTGTACGAAGCCCGTAAAAAAAACCGGCATTTACAGCGTATTTTAATTGTCGAAGGCTATATGGACGTTATTGCCCTAGCCGAGCACGGCGTTGATTACGCTGTTGCGACACTAGGCACGGCCACATCTGGATACCACATTGAATCGCTTTTTCGCCAAACCACTGACATCATTTTTTGTTTTGATGGCGATAAAGCTGGAAAACAAGCCGCATGGCGCGCACTGGAAAACGCGCTACCCATTATGCAAGATGATAAGCACCTACGCTTCATGTTTTTACCTGAAGGTGAAGACCCTGATAGCTACATTCGCCAACAAGGCAATGCAGCGTTTATCAAAGCGTGTGAAAATGCCACCTCCTTCGCAGACTTCTTGTTTTCTACTTTAAGTGAACAAATCGATGTGCAAAGCGTTGAAGGACGTGCGCACCTGGCTAAAACCGCAATGGCTCATATTGCAAAGCTCCCTGACAACCTGATGTTTAAGCGAATGCTCGTTTCAGAGCTTGGCAACGTGGTTCGCATGAATCCACAAGAGCTGCTACCAACACACAACCAAACCGCACCTGCCGCACCAAGACAAGGCACGCCACTGATGGCGCCTCCTGGCATTATGCGCAACACCATCACCTTGTTGGTACAAAATCCGCACCTTATCGAACACGTCCCTCAAAATTTTGTGGCTTCATCACTCGCTGGCGGGGAGCTCTTGACCTCAATTACAAACATTCTGAAGTCCACTCCTTCCCTTGGCACGGCCGCACTGGTTGAACGCTTCCGAAATGAAGACAATAGCGACATTATCGCGAACCTGGCTGGCTCAGCACACGCCGCACCTGCTGATGGCTTGAGCGCTGAATTCACCGATAGCATCCATAAGCTTATGAAGATGCAAACCGAGCAAACTATCGAAAACCTCATGGCCAAAGCGGCTATTGCGCCTGGCTTGACGCCTGATGAGAAAAAAGAACTTCAATCCCTGATTCAAACGAAAAACACCCCTGTTTCAGGCTAAATATTACTCAATATTGTCTTATTTTTGGCGTGGTACCTAGCATATAAGCAGCAAGATCACTATAATTGGTCGGTTCAGTGACTCTAACTTTCCTAGCGATAAAAGGTTAATTATGTGCCCAACAGATAGCGCCCAATCCGAAGACAGTGGTAACCTTACCCAGAAACAACAAGAATCCCGATTAAAACAATTAATCACACTTGGCAAAGGCCAGGGGTACTTGACCTACTCTGAAGTCAACGATCACCTCCCGAGCGGGATCGCTATTGACTCAGATCAGGTTGAAGAAATCGTCAACATGTTGAACGATATCGGTATTAAGGTTCATGAAACAGCTCCAACCTCCGAAGAGCTATTGCTGGATAAAGAATCCGGCGAAGATGACGACGACGCCTCTGAAGAAGCCGTTGCTGCACTCTCCCAAGTTAACTCTGAATTTGGTCGCACGACTGACCCAGTCCGCATGTACATGCGTGAAATGGGCTCTGTTGAACTCTTAACGCGCCAAGGCGAGATCGCCATTGCTAAGCGCATTGAAGAAGGCATTCAACAAGTATTAAGAACATTAGCCTCTAGCCCAGAAATTGTGGGCAGCATGCTGGCTGACTTCGACAAATTTTTAAATGAAGAAATGCGCTTAACCGACATTATCTCAGGCTTTGTAGCTGATGATGAAGATCAAAGTGCCGGCGCAGTCACTAGCGGGCTCATTTCAAGCGTCACCGCTGAGGAAGAAGGAAAAGAAGGCGACGCAGAAGGCGGCAGCGCAGCCGGAAAAGGCGAAGAAGAGGAAGCCGAAGAAGATCTTGGTCCTGATCCAGAACTTGCAAAAGAGCATTTTAAAAAATTAGCTAAGCTTCAAAAAGACGCCTTGGCTGCAAAAAATAAATACGGCAGAGATTCAAAACGCACCATTAAAAAGACAGAAGCCCTCACCGAGCATTTCATGGAAGTGAAACTCGCTGGCAGACAGTTTGAAAAACGCTCTAAAGAACTCCGCGCTCTTTTAGATTCTGTACGCGCACAAGAGCGTGCAATTATGCGAGCTTGTGTAAACAAAGCTAAAATGCCTCGCAAAACCTTTATCACCTCATTTCCTAAAAATGAAATAAACCTTGAGTGGTTGAAAGAGCATATCTTAAAAGATAAGCCTTATTCTGCTGCGCTCGACGCAAACAAACGCGACATCTTACGCGCTCAACATCGATTAATTGCCATCGTTGAAGAAGCTAAGTTATCGATTACGGAAATTAAAGAAATCAACCGCCGCATGTCAATCGGTGAAGCGAAAGCCCGCCGTGCGAAGAAAGAAATGGTTGAAGCAAACTTACGTCTTGTTATTTCGATTGCAAAGAAATACACAAACCGCGGATTGCAATTCTTAGATTTGATTCAAGAAGGTAACATTGGCTTAATGAAAGCGGTCGATAAGTTTGAATATCGCCGTGGTTATAAGTTTTCAACCTATGCAACCTGGTGGATTCGTCAGGCGATCACACGCTCTATTGCCGATCAAGCACGCACCATTCGTATTCCTGTGCATATGATTGAAACGATTAATAAATTAAATCGTATTTCACGTAAAATTCTACAAGAAACAGGACAAGAGCCTACCCCTGAAGAATTAGGCGTGAGAATGGAAATGCCAGAAGAAAAGGTTCGCAAGATCTTAAAGATTGCTAAAGAGCCAATTTCAATGGAAACACCGATTGGTGACGATGATGATTCACAATTAGGTGACTTCATTGAAGATCCGTATGTATTATCACCGATTGATAAAGCTACGAACGAAGGCTTGAAAGAAGCGACGTCTGATATATTATCAAGCTTGACGCCACGTGAAGCGAAAGTATTACGCATGCGTTTTGGTATCAATATGAATACTGACCATACGCTAGAAGAAGTCGGCAAACAGTTTGACGTGACTCGTGAGCGTATTCGTCAAATTGAAGCTAAAGCGTTGCGTAAATTACGCCACCCTACGCGTTCAGAACAATTACGCAGTTTCATTGATCAAGAAGAGAAATCATCGTAGAATACGACAAATGATTTGAATGGATCCCGGATCAAGTCCGGGATGACAAAAGCTACAGCGAATTGCAACACCGTTGCAGAGTATAGATAATGCTTTAAAACGGGCCCATAGCTCAGTTGGTTAGAGCAGGGGTCTCATAATCCCTTGGTCCCAGGTTCGAGTCCTGGTGGGCCCACCACTTATATCAAGGCTTTTAGAGGATTGTTCTTCTAAAAGCTTTTTTTATTTCCGTCACAGACTACATATAGACT